>JANNDZ010000313.1:0-11154 GCA_031378395.1 Pseudanabaena sp. OTE_75_metabat_487_sub | reverse complement strand
GTACTTTTGCAGCAGCGCGTTTCGCAATTGGTGAGTACTTTACTTCTACAAGTAGTACTGGCTGGAAAAACAATACTGAAATGCCACGAATGCTTGCAGACATCAATGGTGATGGTAAAGCAGACATTGTTGGCTTCAAGGATAATGGTGTTTATACTTCTCTAAGCAACGGTGATGGTACTTTTGCAGCAGCACGTTTCGCTATTGGCGAGTACTTTACTTCTACAAGTAGTACTGGCTGGAAAAACAATACTGAAATGCCACGAATGCTTGCAGACATCAATGGTGATGGTAAAGCAGACATTGTTGGCTTCAAGAATAATGGTGTCTATACTTCTCTGAGCAACGGTGACGGTACTTTTGCAGCAGCGCGCTTTGGTATTGGTGATTACTTTACTTCTACAAGTACTAATGGCTTCCAAAATAATATCGAAATGCCACGTTTAATAAGCGGTAGTATCGTGATTCCACCTGATGATGCAGGAAATTCTCTTTCAACTGCTCGTAATATTAGCGTAGGCTCAACTCAAGCTAATATCAAAGAATGGGTTGGACCCTTTGATACCCACGACTACTATAAATTCACTCTTGCCAGTCTAAGTACTTTGACTGCTAATTTGAACGGACTGTCAGCTAATGCAGACCTGAATATTTTAAATGCACAAGGGGGGGTAGTTAGGGCATCGACAAATGCTGGCACGACAGCAGAATCAATCACTGTTGAGTTAGGGGCAGGTACTTACTATGCTTTAGTTGGCAACCCATCTAGCTCATTGACTAGCTATAACTTATCTCTAAATGCCACTGAATTAGCAGGCAACAATCTTCAAACCGCTCGTGTGATTAATGTCGGAGCAACTACAGTTACTTTCTCAGACAATATTGGTGGTTCGGATACTCATGATTACTATAAATTCACTCTTAGCAGTCTAAGTACGTTAACTGCAAATTTGAACGGATTGTCAGCTAATGCAGACCTGAATATTTTAAATGCACAAGGGCAATTAGTTAGGGCATCGGCAAATGCTGGCACACAAGCTGAGGCAATCACCGTTGATTTAGCAGCAGGTACTTACTATGCTCTAGTTGGTAACCCATCTAGCTCGGTCACTGGCTATAACTTATCGTTAAGAGCTATACCAGTTGTCGTAACTCTACCACCAATACAAAACGGAGGCTCTCAAGGATCTGTAACAATCGGTGGATCTATAATTCCTCCAGACTCTGCGGGTAATGTTGGTGGAGCGATCGGCGATTTTTATAAAGCACTCGGGGGAGCCAATAGCCGTTTAGGCTTATCGACTTCTGAGGAGTCTTACGAAAGTGACCAGATTACAATTCGGCGTAGATTTCAAAATGGTGAGATTTTTAATAACAGACTAACTGGAGAAACTGAAGCTATATATAATGGTGACTCACCATCATGGTTGAGATATGAAAAACTCACTAAGGAAACTATCTATTACTCTAATCAGCCAGAGAATCAACCATTCAACTACAGGTTAGAAGGGGTCATTGACCGCTCCTCAACTGGATTGTATGCACTTGGGTTGGTTTCCAAAGACCCAAATGATGGTAGACCACCTGTAATTGTATTTCGTGGAAGTGGAGATGCTTTTGATTTTCTGGACGATCTAAATCCACAAGGCATTGGTCGCACCCAATTTGATAATGCAAAAACTGCCATTCGTGACTTGCTAGATAAACTAGCTAGTTCGTCAGGGGGGAAAAAAGCTGATGTAATTGGTCATAGTCTTGGAGGCAGTTTGGCACAACTCACGGCGGGAGAATTT
Organism: Pseudanabaena sp. OTE_75_metabat_487_sub; assembly: GCA_031378395.1. Taxonomy (GTDB): domain Bacteria; phylum Cyanobacteriota; class Cyanobacteriia; order Pseudanabaenales; family Pseudanabaenaceae; genus Pseudanabaena. Next base: position 9,361 of record JANNDZ010000313.1, on the reverse strand, counting down.
ACAGATAAAGTTGGAAAGATTGTTACTTACAACTCATCTGGGATCAATGAACAGAATGTCAAAGACTTTGATGCTCGTGGTGGTAGAAATCTAAAAGTTATTCATTACATCACAGAAGGAGATCCTGTTTCTTATGGCGGACAAAAGTTCATCAACGGAATCATGATTAATGTTAAAGGAGCAGGTGGATTCTCTGTTGAGACTGCATCTAAATCCGACCTTATGTTCGCATACCTTGGAACCATCGCTCCTTCTATAGCAGCAGCACTTGGTGTTGGTAAAGCTGTATTGGACAATCATTTACAGCAATATGTTAACTCTGACAAACAGAAAACCATAATTTCTGTTGATAGCTTCAATAACAGTCCTATTCGCAAAGTAGTCGATTCAGCTAGAACTGCTGTTGGGACAAGATTACTTGCAACTCCATTTGGTGCTTATTATCTGGCTGATTGGATTCTCAAAGGTGCTTCTTGGGCAATAGGAACCTTGAAAACAATTCTGAATCCTACGGGAGGAGGATCTACGGGAGGAGGATCGTTTTGATAAAGCGCTTAAATCGAGAAAATCAAACCACGTTTTAGATGTAATGAAGCGATCACCCTTTGAGATTAAAACTTGAGGGGTGATTTTTTTGAGTTGATAATATCGCACTATAATCTATCTAATATTTCTCCTGTATTTCTATGACATTAACAGAAATCTTGCCATCACTACAAAAGCTATCCCACTTTGAAAAAGTTAAAGCCATCCAGTTTTTAGCCACAGAACTAACTAAAGACGAACAAACCTCAGATCTTCTTGAAGATGGGAAAACCTATGAAATTTGGTCGCCATACAATGCTTTCTCCGCAGAAAAAGTTCTAACTGATATGTTGCAACAACATTTGTTACAAAAAGAAGCAAAATAAAATGACATTAAGAAAACGGTTTAACTTTATCGAAAAATCCAACTCTGCGGGAGAAACTAGCCTTGTCCCCTATCTGCCCTTGACCTTATCATCCCGAGATACTTCCATTTCAACATCAGGTCTATTTCAACATCAGGTCTATTGGATACAGGCTCGAGCGTCAATGTTATACCTTACGAAATAGGAATTCAACTAGGACTAAACTGGAATGACCATAACACATCAGTTGCACTGACAGGGAATCTAGCCAAATTCCCTGCCAAAGGAATTATTTTATCAGCGACAATTGAGCAGTTTGCACCTGCTACTTTAGTTTTTGCTTGGACAAAAGCCGAAAACATACCTTTACTTTTAGGGAGAATTAATTTTCTTCAGGAATTTGACGTATGTTTCTATGGTTCTCAATTAGCTTTTGAAATTTCTCCCAAATCTACAAGTATTTAGGGATAGAGATTGAAGGATGATTTTCTTTTAATGTGCGATTGCAGACTTTTTGGGATGCGATCGTTGGTTTATGGATGAGAGTGCGATCGCTTTAAGCATTTAGTGTGTATGACAAAATAGGCGATTGATGTTTGATTTGAGATGAGTTGCGATCGCTTTAAGCATTTTGCGTGTCTGAGGAAGTAGGCGATCGCAGCAAAACAAATGTTGGAAATATTCTATGCATGGAATATAATAGAGATATGAAATGGAATATCATATTCGACCCAGACTTTAAAATCTGGTTTTACCAACAAGAACAAGGGCTTCAAGATGAAACATTTGCAGTGTTAAGTGTATTGGGAGAATTGGGGCCAAAACTTGGTAGACCGAGAGTTGATACCCTTGAAGGATCTATTTTTCAGAATATGAAAGAACTCCGTATTCAATATCAAGGAGAACCTTGGCGTATTTTATTTGCCTTTGATCCCAAACGACAAGCTGTGTTGCTGGTTGGTGGCAACAAAACAGGAAACAAACTCTGGTACAAGGAAAATATTGCGATCGCAGATAAACGATACAGAAAATATCTGGAAATACTGAAGGAAGAAAACAAATGACCCAATATACAACCCTATCCGAAGAATTGAACAAACTTCCAAGAGAGCGTCAAGAACTTATTGAAGCAAGAGCTTCGCAAATTCATCTTGAAGAAATTACGCTGAGACATCTGCGTGAAAAGCTTGGTTTATCCCAATCAGAACTAGCCGAACGTCTTGAAGTACAGCAGCCAGCCATATCTAAGCTCGAACGCAGACAAAATCTGGAACTCAATACACTTCGAGCAGTGGTAAATGCTTTAGGTGGAACCATTGAAATTATTGTCAGAGTACCTAACAAAGAACCGATCCTTCTCAGTGATTATCAAGAATCATGAAATGTACTGCTTTTGAGAAATGTCTAGGCGATCGCAGTTTGATTTGAGGTGAGTTGCGATCGTTGGTTTATGGGATGAGAGCGCGATCACGCTAAAATGATTAAATCGGTATCTTGTAAGGTAGCCAACTATATGCCATTAAAAGAACTCTTAAACGAAGCTAAAAATTTAGACATTCAGGAGCAAATTCAACTAGCCACACAACTATTGCAATGGGTAGAAATAAAGATTAATCAAAAGCCTCAAAACTCTACAGCTAAACAGCTACGCCAAGCAGGACTTGGCTTAGGATCTTGTATATTTACTGCTGATTTTGACGATCCATTACCCGATGAATTTTGGCTTGGGGAATCATGAAACTATTGTTGGATACCCACGCCTTCATGTGGTGGCATAGCGAACCAGAGTACATTTCCAAAAGCACCCTGACCTTACTTCAAGATCCCGATAATGAAGTAATTCTTAGCGTGGTCAGTCTATGGGAAATGCAAATCAAAATTCAGTTAGGAAAACTTACTCTCAGAGACGATCTAGAACTTATGCTAAAGATTCAGCAGGAGCGAAATAATATCAGTTTAATATCTGTAGCACTTCCTCATATTCTGGGATTAAAAACTTTACCACTGCACCATAAAGATCCCTTTGATAGAATGCTCATAGCTCAATCTAAAGTTGAAAATACAACGTTAGTTAGCCGAGACTCAGTTTTTAAAAGTTACGAATGCTCTGTCATTTGGTGATTATCGCGTTGTGAAATTAGCGATCGCTGTTTTATTTGATGGGAGTTGCGATCGTTGGTTTGTGGAGTGAGAGGGTGATCGCTGGGTGCGGGGTGATGTGGCGATCATTGGTTGTGAATTAGAGGAGATCGCTGGTTGCGGGGTGATGTGGAGATCATTGGTTGTGTGAATTAGAGGAGATCGCTGTTTTTTGGGAGTGCGATCGTTGCTATTTTTGGGAATTGTGATCGCTGTTTTTTGGGAGTGCGATCGTTGCTTTTTGGGGAATGCGATCGTTCGTGGGGGGAGAATTGAGTAGATGATCGCTGTTTTATAGCAACATGATTTTATTTGCTTAAGTGCTAAACTGTAGGGACTCCATAAGGCGATGTGATAACCTATCAGTGATCAAAATGAACACTTCTAATGATATCTCCATTTCCGGTAAATCATCTCTAGCTACACTATCAGTAACAGATATACAGAATCAGCTTACTGAATCAATTAATCAATTATCACCAGAAAGATTAAAAGTCGTTGCTGATTTTGCCGCATTCTTGGCAAGCGCCGAAAGTGAAGCAGCAACCCAAGAATTATTGTCAATTTCAGGACTTTTAGAGTGCATCAAACAGAATCAAACAACACCTAAAACCCAATATGTAAATTGGAGAACAGTGCGCTCCGATGTATGAAGTTTTACTCCATCCTGATGCTCAAAAAATTTATGCTAAAGCGGATAAAGCTTTGGCTAAAAAAATTTCTAGATGCTTACAACAATTAGAACAAGACCCGCGCTCCCATCCCAACGTCAAAGCACTCAAGGGAGAATATTCAGGTTTGTATCGCTATCGTATTGGTGATTATAGGGTTATTTATTCGGTAGAAGATGAAATAGTTCAGGTGTTTGTTGTAGCGATTGCTCATCGTGGTCAAGCTTATGAAATATAGACCCTAGGATAATTAGTTTTAAAAATAATAGTAGCGATCGCTGTTTTGATTGGGAATGCAATCATTGTTTTGGGGGCAATGCGATCGCTGTTTTTTTGGAATGAGATTGTGGATTTTCTGGAGTGCGATCATTGATTTTTTGGGAATGTGATCGTTGTTCTTTGGGGAGAGTGCGATCGCTGTTTTGGTTGGGAGTGAGATCGTTGCTTCTTTGGGGAATTGCGATCATTTTTTGATTAGGATAGTGTTGGGAGTGATTGTTTTTTTTTGAGAGGGCGATCGCTGTTTGATGCTGTGAGTAGTCTCAAAAAATAAAACACCCTGTTCGTAAACGAACAGGGTGTTTTATTTTTTTTTCTAGGACTTTATTAAGCTTAGGAAATTCTATTGCTCATCTGAAGACATTCTAACTGAAGTTGAAAGTTGTAGGAATAGAGCCAGCTAAGATGTTGTCATTGATATTGCTAGACGCAAATCCAGTGACTCCATTCAAGGTTAGCAAGAGCGAACCATTCGCAAAACCACCGTTACCAGTCACACCATCACCCAATCGGAATTGAGTGTTACCACCAACAGTACGTACATCAATGGCAGCGATGTTATTGAACTGGAGCAAATCGCCTCCAACTCCACGCAGGAATTGATTAACGACATCACTATCATCACCGAGGCTATAGACAACTCTATCAGAGGCTCCGTCATTGAGACCGAGGAAAAGAGTGTCATTGCCAAATCCACCAACAAGTACATCTGCGCCTAAACCGCCAGTTAGAGAATCGTTACCGAATCCGCCACTGAGAGTATTGTTGCCATCATTGCCTGTAATAACGTTATTGACGCTATTGCCAGTACCATTGATGTTTGCACTTCCCGTTAGAGTCAAGTTCTCAAGGTTTTCACCTAGAGTCCATGAAACGCTTGACTGCACCAAGTCTTTACCTTGATCCAATTCCTCAGTAATTGAGTCACCCAAGTTATCGACAATGTAAGTGTCATTGCCTAGACCACCAATGAGAGTGTCAGCACCGACTCCACCATCAAGGATGTTGTTCCGACTGTTTCCAGTAATGATGTTATTAAGATCGTTACCAGTTCCATTAATCGTACTACCACCCGTCAGCGTAAGGTTTTCCACATTGGCATCCAAGGTGCGAGTGACACTTGAAAGAATCGTGTCGGTTCCTTCATTCACCAATTCAATAACCACATCATTAGCATTATCAACAATGTAGGTATCGTTGCCAGCACCACCAGTTAAAGTATCTGCATTGCTACCACCATTGAGAATGTTGTTACCGCTATTGCCAATAATCAGATTTTGCAGTCCATTACCAGTGCCATTGATATCGCTGTTGCCAGTAAGAGTTAGATTCTCAAGAGTGCTACCAGCAAAAGTCCAGTCAATGCTCGAAAGAACGGTATCAGTTCCAGAGGAATCAGAGATAGTGTCATTGATGTTGTCAACAATGTAAGTGTCGTTGCCCGCTCCACCAATTAAGCTGTCTTCTCCTAAACCACCATCTAGAATATCGTTGCCAAATTCACCACGAAGGGTGTTATTGCTGCTGTTACCAGTGATGATGTCGTTCCCGAATCCGCCTGTGACGTTCTCGATATTTGCGATCGCTGTAAAGCCAGATGCCACACCAGTGTTTAGGTTAACCGTCAAATCAGCTGTAGTCGATCCATAGTTAAGGGTGTCAATCCCACCCAGTAGATCGACGGTTATCGATTCAACATTGGTTACCGTGCCACCTGCGATTATTGAAACTGGTGTTCCATTGAAAACTACACTCAGAGTTTCGGAATTATCTGTACCGAGAATATTCAGAGTATCGCTACCAGCACCGCCATCAACGATATCTTTGCCATCACCAATGGTATAGCGGAAGATATCATCACCATCAAGACCATTAAGAATATCGTTGTTGCCAAGTCCAGCAATGATGTCTTGACCGTTAGTGCCTGTGAAAGCATTGACATTTGAAGTGCCGACATAAAAGTCACCAGTGACAATGGTTGGCGCTGAGGTAAGAGTTTCCACTGTACCTTGGTCATCGGTATAGCTCACTACCACACGCAATTGGCGATTAACCTGAGCTTGAGTGGGAGTAAATGTGCTGCCGATCGCGCCTGTGATGTTGGTGAATGCATTACCACCGCCAATATCTGATTGTTGCCACTGATAGTTAAAGACCGCGTTAGTTAAACCATCAACATCAGTAAATAAGTTGCTAGCAACAAGCGTTTGGGTCTCTGTTGGGGTGGTATCTGAAATCGATACCGTGCCGACTGGTGCATCGTTGACCGCCGCGATCGCAATGGTTTGGGTTGCAGCAATTGAGCCGCCCTTTCCATCGACAACGTTGTAGCTAAAGGTAACTGTGCCGTTGAAGTTGGCATTTGGCGTGAAGCTGTAGGTGCGATCGCCGTTGTTGATTAACGTACCGTTGGTGGCAGTCAGATCAGATACAAGGAGGAAATCGTAATCAGCATCTGTAAAGCCAGCTAGCAGGGCTGCTGCCGAGATTTTGTAGGTCGTATCTTCGGTTCCAGCAGAAAGGATTGCAGGAGGACCCGACAGAACTGGGGCGCTATTGACATCATCATTCAAAACCGTCAAGACAGCATTGGGGCGATCGATACCCACCAATGTTCCAGAGCTAGGATTTTTCAGGCTAAGTTTAATCGTTTCATCACTTTCAGGGTTGCTATCTCCAAAAATAGGGATTTGCACATCCTTGAAGGTTTCACCAGGGGCGAAAGTAACGGTAATTGGTTTGTTGTTGTAGTCCAGTAAAGAAGAAGCATAGGTGTCTGGATTAAAGAAGGCTAAAAGCTGACCGCCTTCCACCAGTTCCCCAGGAATTGGGTAATGAGCTTGAACGTCAAGCAAGAACCAACCAGCACCGAGAATGTCTTGAGCATCAATAATGCCAGAGGACTCTTCATCTTGGGTAAAGGGAGCAACAGATGGAACCCCAATGTTACCGAAACGAGCTGGGTCATGCTGAGCGATTAGCTTGAGGGAGTCGGTGGCAATGTCGTACTGCCAGATTTTGCCGAGGTGTTGCTGGTTCCCAACATCTTCCTGAATCAGGATGTGACCGTAGCGATCCATTGTCATGTTGTCGAACATGTTTCCAGCTTCAGTGCCATCGAGCATAGCCTCGATCGTGCCGCCGAGTTCGGGCTGAGCGATATCAGTAAATCGAAGGCGATAGAGGCGGCTGCGTCCAACCTGAGTGCCGACTCCGTCCTTGACTTGGTCATAGCGATCGGTTGTGACAAAGTAGAAGTCTCTGGGATTGTTAGGATCCCAAACTCCATCTTCAGGGCGGAAGAATTGAGTAGCGCCCTTGCTATCACTTAGTCCCTCAAGCCCCGCAAACGTAAGCCCAGATACATCGCCTTCGTTCTGTAGTGAGAACAGACCGCTAAGTGGAACATCCCGAACTTCGTTTGTAGCTCCAGTAGCATCGGGGATCAGATTGTCTACCCGAAGGACGTACATGTTGTCGCGATCGCTTTGGCGAGTCAGCCCTGCTCGTTCAATCACATTGCCAGTTGTTTGCTTCTCGCCGATCCAGAAGTAAAGCTGACCGCCAGTACTATCGTCCATGCCAGCAACGATGGTCTTGCGCTGGGCATGGGGGTTAGCCAAATTATTCTCCCATGGGAACAACCCAGCATGGGGAAGTTCATAAGCGGTGCGTGCATCGTTTTGGAGGGTGTTGGGGTCGTCGGTGGCAACGAACGCGAACTGCCGACCGAAGTGGACGGTTCCCTCTAGTCCGAAGTCACCAGAGGTGCCAGTTGCGAAACTGCTAACAATGCCTCCAGACTCCTCGCCGCTCTGGAAGATCCTAGATGTGGTTCCGTAGACAGTGCCATCGGCGGCTTTGTATAGGTAAGCTCCAGGTGCTGCCAAATCGGCTGAACAGAGACGGCTGATTAAGGTAGTGTCGCCTGCCAAAAAGCCAGAGTGGGTGGTTCCTGTGGAAGGGTTGTTGTTGCTGAGGAAGAGGCTGATGTCGTCGGCTAAGAAGTCTTCGCCCTTTACTACTGATAGGTCTGACTTGTTGATAGTCCATTGCGAAACAAACCCGCCAGCGTTGCCATGAGCGCGGTTGGAACCCAAGGGGCTGACTGAACTGCCAGTGATACTGCCACCAATCTCATGGTTCATCAACAGAGTGAAAGTCCCGTCGCCATTATCAAAAGAACCAAGTCCATCGGGTATGCCAACCATCCTATAGCCACTGATGCTGTCGCCCACTGTCAGAATTGAGGTGAAGCTCACGCCTTCTGCTGCGGGGACTAGATAGGGCGTTGCGGAACTGCTGATGCCTTTGATTTGAGGGAAGGTGGGAGGAACGACGCTACCCGTTGCAGTTCCATCATTCAATTGCAGTTCTACTGTACTTGTGCCAGACAAGTCGCCAGTTCTGTTGACTCGCACAGTGACGGTTTTGGCGGTGTTCCCTTCAGTGGCTGAGTAATTAGCATCGCTGAAGTCGATCGCAGAAACAGGCAGGGCTTTGCTCAACTCAAGAATTCCCAGTTTCTCCGTTGGTGAATTGCCAGAAACGTTAAAGTCGTTGTCATTAATCAGAGCCAGTTGGTTAGGGCCGATAAGCGCTAGACCTTCGAGCTTTTCTACACCTGTGTAACCGTATTGAGCAGCATTGGCAATCAGGCTCTTGGTGACAACATTAATACCTGCGCTGGCGAGTTCAGCAGGAGCGAGCTGCTCAATCGCAGTTTTGCCTGCTGGGAAGGTAAAGCTAGCATTATAGATATTGGTTGCTGCACCCAAATCAATTTGATAAATCAATTTGTTGGAAGCAGAAGTCGCAAGGTCATCGCGTTCTACAACGGCGAATTTGCCATTACCAAGGGAAACAGCATCGCCAAGTTTGTCGGTTTTGGCATTGCCACTTGCAGAAATATTATCTAGGAGATAAATATATTCGCCAATTACAGCTTTGGAAACCGTGTCAAATTCCAAAATCCGCAAATTCCGTGAGTTTCTAGAAGTCGTATCGCCAGCATTATCAGGATTGTCGATCGCACTTTGAATGAAAGCATAAAGCTTATTACCTTCCAATGCAACAGCTTCAAATCCGCGATTGCTGCGGCGCTGAGCATATACTTCGGGTAATACTTCCGTACCAAAAGTTCCTGCGGCAAAATCATTAGCCGTACCAGCAGGAGCCGATGCTGTGCCTTTGGGAATGAAGCGGTTGAGCATCTTACCATTGACATCAAACTGATAAATCGCAGGACGATACTCATCAACGATCCAGTAATTGCCATTGTCATCAATTACTAAACCTTCAGAATCGATACCAAAAGGATCGTTCGTTAAGGCTTTTCCATCGAGATCAACACCAATTTCGTCTGTGTAGGCTGTCCCGTTA
>JANNDZ010000438.1:0-2792 GCA_031378395.1 Pseudanabaena sp. OTE_75_metabat_487_sub | reverse complement strand
ATCCTGTAAAGTAAATTATCAATTAAGATGATCTAACTGCCGCAAAGCGGCAGTTAGATCATCTTAATTTTTGTTTAGAAATGCCAACTATTCTTGCGATCGAATCTAGCTGTGATGAAACGGCGGCGGCGGTTGTATGCGATCGCCAAATTCTCAGTAGCGTGGTTTCATCGCAAATTTTAACTCACGCGCTTTATGGTGGTGTTGTGCCTGAGATTGCGGCACGGCAACATGTAGAGACAATTAATCCTGCGATCGCCCTTGCCTATCGTGAATCAGGGAAAACATGGGCTGAGATTGACGGCATTGCGGTGACTACTGCCCCAGGGCTAATTGGTTCATTGATGATCGGCGTGACGGCGGCAAAAACCTTGGCGATGTTACACAAAAAACCTTTGATCGCGGTGCATCACCTTGAGGGTCATATCTGTTCAGCTTTATTAGCTGATCCAACTTTGGAGCCGCCATTTTTATGTCTGTTAGTTTCAGGTGGACATAGCAGCATTATTTTAGTCAAGGACTATACCGACTATCAGGTAATGGGTAAAACTCGCGATGATGCTGCGGGTGAAGCCTTTGATAAAGTTGCGCGTTTGCTAGGTCTGGGTTATCCAGGGGGGCCAGCAATTGACAAGATTGCGATCGCGGGAGATCCCAAGGCTTACAAATTACCACAGGGCAGAATTCCAGATTTTCCCTATGACTCTAGCTTTAGTGGTTTAAAAACCGCAGTATTGCGATTAACCCAAAAACTTAGTCCCAATGGCGAAGAGTTACCGATCGCTGATATTGCGGCGAGTTTTCAAGAAACCGTTGCTGCTGCTCTGGTAACCCGCACGATTAAATGTGCAGTTGAACACAACTTATCGACGATTGTGGCAGTTGGTGGTGTGGCGGCAAATAGCGCTTTGCGATCGCGCCTTGTGACCAATGCCGCAGAGCATGGCATTCGGGCAGTTTTTCCACCCTTAAGCTTATGTACGGACAATGCCGCAATGATTGGCTGTGCAGGAGCTATTCATCTCGCTCGTGGCGAAACTTCGTCAATGAATATTGCAACGCGATCGCGCCTTAATCTCGAAGATTGCCAAAGCCTATATGCGTAAATAAAAAACGCCGTGAAGCAGCCTTAGACATAAAACCGAATAATTGATTGGCAGCGCTCCGCGCTGCCAATCAATTATTCGGTTTTGATTTGCTATAAAACAAGTGACTGTAGCTATAGAACTGATGGCACGACCAAATCTTTCATCGCACGGTGTATGTCTTCAGTAAGTTTGCGGGTGCATTCCTTGGCGGCGACGCGGCTAGATTGATATTCGGCTAGATGCTCTGACACTGATAAAGGTTCGGCAACTGAGATCGTTAATTTGCGATCGCCAAAATTAGGAGTTTCTTTAAAAGCAGAATCTTGATTACGCTCAGTGACGCGCTGTAACACGCTCCACATTAATTTCAAAACTTCGATATAGCGGCTAGGGCTAGGATGTTGGCGGACATAGTCGCTGGTGACACCGATGATACTTTCAGCGATTCGCATATGCCAGTTGCTATAGCTAGCTTCAAGCGCTAATTGATCAGCAAAGCCTCGCTCCACCCCAGATAATTTCTCAATATCCTGAATGTCATTACGAAAGATCCGATCCCATCCAGCCTGCTCGAGGCGGCGACAGCGATCGATTGGTGAACCCTTTGCCTTGATCCCAAAACTCATTTCCGCAACACTCAAAATGCGATCGGCTATCTCCTCCAAATTCGCTGCTAAATTATCGGGATTGGTATTTTCGCTGTTAATTTTGGCATAGTTGCCATAGTAAGCCTTGTAATAATCGCTAACCCATTTCACTAGGTAACTACCCAAATCGTAAAGTCTTTGATAGCGGTTATCAGGTGTAATCGCGGGTTTAATAATTCCACATTCTTTTTCAATCGTGATGATTGTTTGATCAATTTTGCCCCAAGCCTGAGTCGAATATTCGTATTGAATCCCCACAGGAATGATTAACATTTCCTCTGTCCGCCCTTCTTTAAGCAAATCCTCGGCAGCCCAAAATCCAATCTGAGCAATCCCTGGTTCTAGCTCAGCAACTGTCTCACTTTTGCCGTTTGTACCACCTTCAGGAGCCATCGAAAGCGGTACATCACCATTAGTAATTTGTTTGCGCATCCAACTTAGGGCGAGGCGATCAAGCTTACCGCGAAAAATGGAAATCCCTCCTAATGCAGGAAATAACCAATTGACGTAATCTCCTGCCCAAAGAGAAATGCCGCGATCGTACACAAACCCACTATGGGGCAATGTCGTTAATTTGATGCCCATATCTCGCGCCTCTTCTGGGACGGCGTAGGCGAGCAGATATAACATAGCAAAGGGATCATCCGTGCTGGGATGCCGAAAAGCGAGCATATATCGTGATTTGCCATCCTGAAACTTTTTTGTGGCTTCAACAAGGCGATCAACATAGCGGGTTTCAATCTGCTTGATGCCACATTGCCACCGCAACCAAAAGGGCGTTAACAGCCGTATGATTTTCAATATAAATTGATTGGCTTTGGGCGGATAAACTTTGAGAGGTGGTTGAACGCGAGTCAGATCTACTGCCATGATTTCCTTTGTGTGTACAGCAATACGAATTAAAACACGCAAAGCGTATCTTCGCGATTTTAGCTTTTTTTACAGACTAAATAATCATTTCAGCTAAAGATCTAAGCAAAAAAACTAAAACCCAAAAAGATAAATCGCCAGCGTAGCTGGCGATTTATCTTTTTGGGTTTTAAGCTTTTATTAAGTC
>JANNDZ010000265.1:0-8147 GCA_031378395.1 Pseudanabaena sp. OTE_75_metabat_487_sub | reverse complement strand
TAGACAACCCAAAATTGGTTGTGATGAAAGTCAGCCGTAGGCTGACTTTCATCACAACCAATTTTTAAAATGAGAATTGCCGTTTAAATCGTAGATAATAGATGTCGTCACCTAATGATCTAAAATCGTGCCATTTTTTCGTCAATACATTGCACCGTTCATCATCTTTGCAGTCTTTTTGTTTACGCTAGTACTGGTTAGCTCACGAGCTTTCTTGCCAGACGACATGGTTGCCCCAGCCCCCATCGGCGTACTTTCGGGCATATCTCTTATCTCCTAGCTTTAAAGCATCATGACTGAACTTACTTGGCAGCGACGACATGTGATCTCGCTGGCTGATTTCACGCCGAATGATTATGAAACGGTCTTACAAACTGCCGTTAGCTTCTTAGAAGTGCTGTCACGACGCAATAAAAAAGTGCCAACTTTGCAGAGCAAAGTTGTCGCCAATTTGTTTTTTGAATCTTCAACTCGTACTCGTAATAGTTTTGAGCTTGCCGCCAAGCGACTCTCCGCCGACACCTTAAATTTTGCTCCAGGAACATCTGCGCTCACCAAGGGCGAAACAATCCTCGATACAGCAAGAACTTTTTTGGCGATGGGCACTGACATTATGGTGATTCGTCATCAATCGGCGGGAGTGCCTTTGGCGATCGCCCGCGATATGGATGCCCTTAGTGGCAAAGTGGCGATCCTCAATGCTGGTGATGGCAAGCATGAACATCCATCTCAAGCATTGCTCGATTTGTTAACCCTCTGCATGTATCTCAATCCCAAAGCTCCGACAGCAAAAGATCTAAAGGGTAAAAAAATAGCGATCGTCGGCGATATTTTGCATTCACGGGTAGCGCGATCGAATCTCTGGAGCTTGCTGACCAATGGTGCAGATGTGCATCTCGCCGCACCACCGACATTATTGCCACCAGAATTTGCCGAATATGGCGCAAAAATCCATTATTCCCTTGAGCCAGCCCTTGAGGATGCTGATTTTGTAATGACTTTGCGCTTGCAAATGGAGAGGATGGGACAATTCCTAATTCCCAGTTTGCGGGAATATCATGCAAGGTATGGCATAACTCGCGATCGCCTTGCTAAATGTGCGCCAAATGTCCAAGTTTTGCATCCTGGCCCCGTTAATCGTGGCGTAGAGATTAGCTCTGACTTAATGGATGATCCGCGCTTGAGTCTGATCGATAAACAAGTAACTAATGGTGTCGCCATCAGAATGAGCTTGTTGTATTTACTTGGCACAGCAATTTAGTAACGAAAGCATTGCTTGGCAATACTTTCGTTAGTTTAAGTAATGTATAACTTGAGGCTATGTCAAATATCAGAATTGTATTAGTCGAGACGGCGGGGGCACGCAACCTTGGCTCAGTAGCTAGGGTAATGAAAAATTTTGGGCTGTCGGAATTGTGGTTGGTGAATCCGATATGCGATCGCTTCAGTGATGAAGCAAAACATATGGCAGTCCATGCTCCAGAAATTTTAGAAAACGCAAGGGTCGTGGATACTGTGCCAGCCGCATTAGTTGGATGCCATCGCGCGATCGCTACGGCCGGGCGCATTGACAAAGGCGAAATGAAAGTAACTGATCCCCAAAAAGGTTTGATGTGGTTAATGCAAGCGGAAACTAGTGCGATCGTCTTTGGTGCAGAGGATCGTGGCTTGAGCAATGCTGAAATCCAACATTGCCAGCAAGTGATGCGAATCCCCGTTAATCCCGAATATCCGTCGCTGAATTTAGCGCAGGCAGTTGGTATCTGTTGCTACCAACTACAACTGACGCAAGAAAGTATCAGAGAAAATTCCCAATGTCATGAAAATTTGACTAGCCAAATCGCACAAGATTTGATAGAGTCAGCACCCATAGACCTTGCTACCCGTGCAGACCTAGAAGCCTGCTATCAGCAACTTGAAGCAGTATTACTGAAGATCGGCTATGTTTATCCCCATACCGCCGTTCATCGATTGCGAAAGTTTCGGCATATCTTTGATCGAGCAAATCTGAGTCCATCGGAAGTTGCCATGCTGCGAGGGATTTTGCGCCAAGTTAATTGGGCCACGGCTCATCTTGATTAACTACTCGCGCTGTAGATCGAGTAGTTAATCCGTTAGTAGAGACATTTTTGTATCGGAGTTATAAATAGCAGTGGAACCCAGAAACTTTTCATCGCCTGACGCTACCGAAAAAAGTCGAGAAGCGCGTTTAAATAAGTTGCGTGAGCGTCGCGCCAAGGCTGTGACAAGCAATAGTGACTCTGCTCTCCGCCCCATTAATTCTGAATCTCGGAGTCGGCTTGGACGATCGCCTGAACCAATGCGATCGCCTGAACCAATGCGATTGCCCGAACCAATTATCGACAATCGATTTAACAATCGTTTAGATCGTTCCTATGAAGGGCGACCTGAAAGTAAAGTCAAGCCATTGCCTAACCGTCAAGGATTTGTCGAGGCTCAGCAACGTCCTGATCGCTCTGACAATAGAACTGAGCTAAGACCGCGCAAAAAAAATAATGGGAGCAATAATCGGGCGATCCCGATCAAGTCACCGTTCAAGTCTCTTGGGTGGCAAGTCTTACGTCTCGCGATCGCAGGTATTGGGCTGAGCGTGATCGCAGGGACAGCCATCTCTTTTTGGCAAAATCAGCAATCTATTGCCGCAAAGACTAATCCAACAGAATTGGTCGCCAAAGATGAGCCCAATAAATCTCAAGATATCGTTCCCCTTGATCTCAAAACTGAGGCAACACCATTGCTGAGTAAAATCAAGGACTTAGCAGCTAAAGAAAAAGATCTTTCTATGCAAATGATGGTGGTTGATCTGGACTCTGGCGCATATGTGCAGGTTGGAGCAAATCAGTCGATCGCAGCGGCTAGTACAATTAAAACCCCGATATTAGTTGCCTTTTTTCAAGATGTGGATGCGGGGAAAATCAAGCTTGATGAACAGCTAGAGATCACTGCCGATGTCAAGGTTGGGGAAGCAGGTGATTTCCAATTTTCACCAACAGGCACAAAAATATCGGCTCTTGAAGTTGCGACACAAATGATCGTGATCAGTGACAATACTGCGACCAACATGATTATCAAACGACTAGGTGGGTTTTCGGCACTTAATCAACGCTTTAAATCTTGGGGACTAAATAACGTAGTGGTGAATAACCAACTGCCAGATCTAGAAGGTACAAATACAATTAGTACTCAAGATATGGTGTCGCTATTAGCGATGCTGGATAAAGGTAAATTGATCGAACCACGCAGTCGCGATCGCTTCATGGATATTATGCGCCGCCCTGTTACGAATACTCTCTTGCCCAAGGGTATCGGCGAACAGGCAAGAATCATCCATAAAACTGGGGATATTGGCTCAGCTGTTGGAGATGCGGGCATTGTTGATATGCCTAATGGTAAGCGCTATGCGATCGCGATAATGGTCAAGCGTCCAGACAATGATCAACGGGCCAATGAGTTAATTCGTCAGGTTTCTCGCGCCACCTATGACTATTTCCTCGGTGGTGGCAGGTTACCCGCAAACAATAGTAATTCTGCTCCTAGCAATTCACCTGCAAATTCTACAGAATCGGCTAGTCCTAGCAACAGTGGAAATAGCGTTATTGAAAATATTACGATTCCGCTACCAAATGCTGCGCCTAATTCAACGCCAACAAATACCCCAAGTACATCACCCAGTTTGAATAACCCATCCGAATTAACTCGCCAAAACCCATAATTTACAAAAAGAGGGCGCAAAGCGTCCTCTTTTTGTAAATTAAAACGAATACCAGCGCTTAGCGCCACTATTCGTTTATTGGGCATAAAAAAAGAAGACATGCTTTGCGTATCTTCTTTTTTATGAATGATCTCTTGGCTGCGAAATATCGGCAGCTTTTGGTTCAGAGACGGGCGAGGTGCGATCGCTACTAATACTGTTATGAGGTAAAGGCTGTTGATCGATCGCAGCTTCGATATTTTCCGCCATAATTGAGCGAGGAACTGCGCCTGTAGTATCACCGATCGACTGATTAGCGCGATCTAAAAAAATAAATCTAGGAATACCATCCACTCGATATTTGGTTACCTCTGGTAACCATTTTGTATTGTCCACATTTAGCATCACAAAATTCATGCGATCGCTATATTCCTTTTCCAACGATAGATTATCCGCCGCCATTGACTGACAACTGGAACACCAATCCGCATAAAACTCGATCGTAGTGGGCTTACCATTTGCCAAAGCTTGATCAATAGGCAGCGCTGCCGCCGCAACCGCATCTAATGATGTACTGCTTTGCTGAGCCTGAAACCCAAAAAATAGGGCTGTGGTCAGCAGGATTGCGGCGAT
Organism: Pseudanabaena sp. OTE_75_metabat_487_sub; assembly: GCA_031378395.1. Taxonomy (GTDB): domain Bacteria; phylum Cyanobacteriota; class Cyanobacteriia; order Pseudanabaenales; family Pseudanabaenaceae; genus Pseudanabaena. The sequence goes on along the minus strand of JANNDZ010000265.1, from coordinate 3,802 downwards.
CGCTACTAATAAATTTCGCAATTGATTAGAATTAGCAGGTGTTGAACTAATTGGATTTTCTGGATTCATAACGATAACTTACGAAAATTACTATTCCCATTATGCCGAGCAAGGTTTGCTCTATGCTAAAGCAATTCTAAATGAATTATGAGAGCTGACCCACAGGGTGAAACTCTCATAATTTAAACTTGAAATTAATCAATCAACCATGAGTAATTCTGAGAATTCCTTTGATTCATCCCAATATGACCTCACGCAAACCAAACTAACTTTTAGTGAAAAGATCGCCTATGGTGCAGGAGATCTCGGTACTTCGATCACCACCAATCTGCTCTCATTCTTTTTATTATTCTTTTTTACCAATGTGGCAGGACTCGATCCCGCCCTTGCAGGACTGGTGTTATTAATTGGCAAGGTTTTTGATGCGATTAACGATCCGATTATCGGCGTACTTAGCGATCGCACCAAATCCAAAATGGGCAGACGATTGCCTTGGATGATCTATGCAGCGATTCCCTTTGGCTTGTCATTTTTGGCGCAATGGCTAGTACCTAGTACCGATAAGATGGTTCTCTTTTGGTATTACGTGATCGTAGGTATCGTGTTTAATACCTTCTTCACAGCGGTTAACCTTCCCTATACCGCGCTCACGCCTGAAATCACTCAAGATTACAACGAACGGACTAGCCTGAATACCTTTCGGTTTACCTTCTCGATTGGTGGCAGTATTCTCTCTCTGTTTATTGCCCAATTGATCTTTGCCTTCTTTAAAGATCCAGCTCGTCAAGTTGGCGGTTGTAATGCTGGCGGGATGCAATATATTGTGCTGGGTGCAGTCTGTGCAGTTATTTCTAGCGTCTCGATTTATTGGTGTGTTTGGGGAATTAAAAGAAGAGCGATCGCTAGCGATCGGCATCGACTCCACAATGAATCCCTTGATGCAGATACCGAAGAACTGAGCTTTTTTGAACAACTAAAAATCGTCTTCAGCAATCGTCCATTTTTATTCGTAATTGGAATTTACTTTTGCTCATGGCTATCGTTACAAATCACAGCTTCGATCATTCCGTATTTCGTAGTCAATTGGATGAAGATGCAAGAGAGTGATTTCATTCTCGTGACGATCGCAGTTCAAGGTACAGCGCTGTTGATGTTGCCAGTATGGAGTGCAATTAGCAAAAGATTTGGGAAAAAAGCTGCTTACTTTATGGGGTCAGGAATCTGGATTATTGCTCAGGCGGGACTATTTTTCTTACAAGAAGGGCAAGTTGTGCTGCTGTATATCCTCGCGATTATGGCGGGTTGTGGCGTTTCCACAGCCTATCTCATTCCTTGGTCGATGATTCCCGATGTTACGGATCTTGATGAACTAGAAACAGGTCAGCGCCGAGAGGGTATTTTCTACGCCTTCATGGTACTGCTACAAAAGTTTGGACTAGCAGGTGGTTTATTTCTCCTAGGAATTGGTTTGTCATGGGCGAAATTTAAAGAGAGTGTGCCTTGTCAGCCTTTGCCAACTCAGCCCGATTCAGCTCTATTTGCGATCAGAATTGCGATCGGTCCCCTACCAACAATTGCCTTGATTATTGGATTAGGCTTGGCATATTTCTATCCGATTACTCGTGAAGTACATACAGAGATATTAATGCGTCTTTCAGAAAGAAGAAGACTGCAATCCGAATCACAATAAATTTTTACAAGTGTTGCTCTGCAACACTTGTAAAAATTTATTGCTTTTCGGACTTGAATTGGCGAAACCTTGCTTAGCTACTTACGCTTTGAGCATTGCCCGAAATCTCAAAACCGATTTAAACTGACTGGACAATTTGGCTTCTCGGCGGTTTCCAGAGGAGCAGGATCGGGCGGTAAAAGTGCCACAATATGTGGGACAGGACGCGGTTCGTAAGCCATAACTGATTTACCCCGATAGGCAAGCGATGCACTTGCGCCAGAGTCGAGCATAACTACATCTCTCAATCCAGCTTTCGCCAAGATTTTTCCTAAACCGACAGAATCGATCATTTCCATAGTTACACCGATAGTCGGTCTACCAGAACGATCAATCCCCCAAAAAGCGCGATCGCGACTTGCATCAAATCCATAAAGCTTCCCAAAGGATTCTGCTGATTGTGGTTTACCATCGCGTACTAGCCAACCTGCGGCAACAAAGGCATCAGTGACATCAGGTAATTCCGCTCTTACAGCCTCTAGAGAAATATGCTTAGCAGCATTAAAAGGAATAAATTTAACTGTTGTAGGGCTAATCAAAACCAGAGGGCGACCATTGAGAAGGGGATTTTCGCCTTTATTCCCAGTGTTAAAAACTCCTGCATAGCTGGAAAACTGGCTCATCACGGGACCAATCATCGTATTGCCATCAATACGTTCGAGGGAGAAAAAGCCGCCATCAACCGCCGCGATCGCATTAGGAGTCATGGTAAGAATCTCAGCAACCTGAGCACGTTTGTCGGCATGAGTAGTGACAGCACGCCCCCCATATACTAGGGTCAGTGGTAATCCATCAATAGTAACTTTGCGCTTCTCAACAGGAGTAGTAAAATTGATTACGCCATTGTTTACTGTTGGCAAAAGTGAAACTTGACTTGCAGAAGTTCCTCCAGAAGCTTGCTCGATCGCTTCACTAAACCGTGATTGCCCAAAACGCATGATGGCAAGTAAGTCTTCTGACTCATTAGCAGAGCGCTCTTGACGAGGATCAAGACTCATTGCCAAGGCTGCTTTGTAACCAGCTTTTTTGATTTGATCTCTAGCTCTATCCGTGAAATCTCCTTCAGGATAAGTAAAGTAATCAATGGAAACTCCTAATTCCTTTTCAAGAATTTTTTTTGATTCCGTTACTTCTTTTTCGATTTCTTTCTCGCTCAGATCCTTTAGATTGAGGTGATTGACTGTATGGGAAGCAATGGTAACAAGACCACTTTTCTGCATCTCCCGTAATTGATCCCAAGTGGCTTTGGGCTTTTGTCCGCCTGTACCAACAAAGCGAGTATGGACAGACCATACCGCAGGATAGTTATATTTTTTTAGCAATGGGAATGCATATTTGTACTGACCGACATAGTTATCATCGAAGGTGAGCAATACAGGTTTTTCTGGTAATTGAGAACCTGTACGCAGATGGTTAACCATGCGATCCATTGTAATTGGTGTATATCCACCTTCTTGAAGCATTTGAAAATGTTTTTCGAGATCTTCAGGTGTGACATCCCAATCTACATCTTTTACCGCTGTGATGTCGTGATACATGATGATCGGGATTTTGGCAGCACGGGCGCGATCGCTGATTGTGGGAAAGGTCGCGGGGGTAAAACTAGCGATCAGCTCGGCATTAATGCTGCTGCTCAGACTTGATAAAACTGGTAATGGGTCATTGGCGATCGCATTGATCGATCTGACCTGATAGAGTGAAGCCGTCACTGACTCCAAAGCATTGTATTGACAAAAAGCTCGCGAGTCATTACTCGAGACAGGATTAGCAGGGTTTAAAGCTGATTCATTAGTGGCTGTGGCTATCTCCGTAGAGGATGTTCGGGTGACCAATCGTGTTGCGATCGCTGCACCCATGCCAGTACCGAGGGCAGCTAATCCCAGCACGATCCAAATCGTGTTCATGCTGCTGCTATTTTTGCCGTTGCCCCTGCTCATAAAGATTTATAAATTTTGTAATATTACTAGCGCCTATTTAATCAGAGAGCCATCATGTGCACAAGTACCTATAGTAAATGGCGGTATTTATTACGTTGAAATAAGAACCCAAGTTTTTGGTAAAAGTGCTGCAAAG
>JANNDZ010000261.1:0-3230 GCA_031378395.1 Pseudanabaena sp. OTE_75_metabat_487_sub | reverse complement strand
CTAAAAAACCAAAAATTGTTTGCGCTGTCTTCGCTAGCCCAAACAATTTTTGGTTTTAATAATGCGATAAAATGGTGCAGGAGGATGACAACACTTTGCGTTGCTATCCCCCTATAACGAATATGGAGCTTTTTATGAAACCCCTTGCGCTTTTGAGTGTCTCTGACAAAACGGGGCTACTCGACCTTGCCCGCGAACTATCGACCAACTATAACTTTCAACTAATTAGTAGTGGTGGAACTGCCAAGGCACTCAAAGCGGCTGAGCTTGAAGTTACCAAGGTTTCCGACTACACAGGCGCACCTGAGATTTTAGGTGGACGAGTGAAAACTCTGCATCCGCGTATTCATGGCGGCATTCTCGCCAGACTCGAACTACCCGAACATCAACAAGACCTAGCTGATAACCAGATTCAACCGATTCGGATTGTGGTGGTTAACCTCTATCCATTTGCAGAAACGATCGCTAAACCCAATGTCACTCTCGAAGATGCGATCGAGAATATTGATATTGGTGGTCCCACCATGATTCGCGCCTCGGCAAAGAATTATAGTCATGTCGCTGTATTGTCCAGTCCTAGCCAATATCCAGAATTTCTGGATGAGCTAAAAGCAAATAATGGAGAAACAACCTTAGAGTTTCGCAAAAAATTAGCGATCGCAGCTTTTCAACATACACAGTCCTACGACAAAGCGATCGCTGATTATTTAGAAAAAGAACAGAAAGCCGCACTGGGGTTACCAAATACACTCGCTTCTTCCTATACTTTGCTATGCAATAATCCTAAACCTTTACGTTACGGTGAAAATCCCCATCAACCCGCCACATGGTATCAAGTTGGCGCAACACCCAAAGGTTGGTCAGCCGCGCAACAATTGCAAGGAAAGGAACTCAGTTTCAATAACTTGCTCGATCTAGAAGCAGCGCGAAGCATTATCGCTGAATTTAGTGACGATCTCCCCTGTGCGGTGATCATTAAGCACAACAACCCTTGCGGAGTTGCGATCGCATCTACAATTGCCGAAGCTTATCAAAAAGCTTTTGAAGCAGATTCCACTTCTGCTTTTGGTGGTATTGTCGCTCTCAATCGTCCGATTGACGAAGAAACTGCGCTGCTTTTAAATAAAACATTTTTAGAATGTGTCGTTGCGACCGCCTGTGTCCCCAGTGTGGCAACAATTCTAAGTAAAAAGCAAAACTTGCGCGTGCTAGTTCTATCTGATCTTAAGCATGGTTCCCATGAGACAGTGAAGACGATATCTGGAGGGATGCTAGTCCAGAAGTCTGATGATGAAGCCGTAAACCCGAACACATGGAAAGTGGTGACGGAAAAGCAGCCAACACCTGAACAGTTGCAGGAGTTAATTTTTGCTTGGAAAATTAGTCGTCATGTCAAATCCAATGCGATCGCTATTACCAAAGACTGCACTACAATTGGCATTGGCGCTGGTCAAATGAATCGTGTTGGCTCAATCAAAATTGCGCTCGATCAAGCAGGCGAGAAGGTGCAAGGAGCTTTCCTAGCTAGTGATGGCTTTTTCCCCTTCGATGACTCTGTGCGAACTGCCGCAGCCGCAGGAATTATTGCGATCGCGCAACCAGGTGGAAGTATGCGCGATGCTGATTCGATCAAGGCAGCTGATGAGCTTGGCTTGATTATGGTATTCACAGGCGTTCGTCATTTCTTGCATTAATTACATCGCTTTGCGCTTAAACCCAAACCAATAAAAAAGGGGCGCATAGCGCCCCTTTTTTATTGGTCGGCAATTAATAAAAAGCGAATATGTTCCATACCTTGCTCAGCGCGAAGAGCTTGCACTTGCTCTGCTAGCTTTGTACTAGCAATGATCACATCAGGCTGACTTGTAATCACAGTAGCGCGTAAATCGTCTTGAGGATTAATTTTAGATGGTAAGAAGCCCTGATTTTGCAACATTTCCATCAATAGATCGATAGAACCAAAATTGTCATCTACCACCAAAATCTTTTTGCCAGTAGATGCCTTACTAGATAGAAGAATATCCACTTCTCGCAACAATAGCACCATGTCTAGAGGCTTAGTCACATAACTATCAATACCTAAATGGCGACCTTTATTTTTGTCATCTATTACAGAAACAATAATAATGGGAATATCTAATGTCGCAGGATCAGATTTTAGAATTGCGGCCACATCATAGCCACTAATGCCATCCATGATAATGTCAAGGGTAATCAGATTCGGACGACTTTCGCGCACTTGGGTAATTGCCTCCTGTCCATTTCCTGCCTCGCGCACAGTATATCCTTTCGCTTCCAACTCTTGTCTAAGCAAGTTGCGAATACTCGCGTCATCGTCAATGACTAAGATGTTTTTGGGGACATCTATCACATCCTGACCGTCAGATTGAGCTTGACTTTCTGAAACGGCTCTTTTCTTGAGTTGCTCAATCAAAATATCAAAATTAATTGCAGGAATCTCATTTTCTGGATTGATTGGAAGCGTAAAAGAAAATGTACTCCCCTTACCGATTTCACTCTCCACCCAAATCTTCCCACCATGATAAGCGATGATTTCTTTGGAAATTGGTAGTCCTAGCCCTGTGCCTTGAGGCTTATCGGTCAGAGTATCACCAACTTGCTTGAACTTCTCAAATACCTTGGGCTGATCGGATTCAGAAATACCAACACCTTGATCGACGATGCTGACCATAATTGATTGATCATCTTGCTTAACCCGACAAGTGATACTTCCCCGATCTGTAAACTTTACCGCGTTAGAAATTAAATTGATTACGACTTGAATCAAGCGATCCTTATCACCAAGGATATTTGGCAAATCGGCTTCAATCTCTCTCACTGGTGTCAATGCTTTCTGCTCAAAGAGCGCCGAAGTTGCTGAAAAGGCTCGATCAATTACTTCGGTAATTGCTAAAGGCTCCATATTCCATTGCATTTTACCAGCTTCTATTTTGGCAACATCGAGGACTTCGTTAATTAGTTTGGTGAGGCGTGTCCCCTCAGACACGATGATTTCAATATTTTCAGTGACTTGGCGGATACTGCGATTCACCTTCTTATCATCGGTTTGAATCATTGGAAATATAGATTCTTCTAGCTTTTTTTGAATCAATTTTGCAAAGCCTAATACAGATGTAAGCGGTGTTCTTAATTCATGGGATACAGTTGAGATGAAGTCTGTCTTCATGCGATCTACTTCTTTTTCCGCAGTGATATCTCTAATTAGAATT
>JANNDZ010000243.1:0-2312 GCA_031378395.1 Pseudanabaena sp. OTE_75_metabat_487_sub | reverse complement strand
AAAATCCCCAACAACAAAGGCAGCGCTATGCGCTGCCTTTGTTGTTGGGGATTTTATTTTAGACTCAACACAAAAAACTTAATAAGGGTAACTAAACCAATTACCACAAAGCAGGAACAGGACGCGATGGTACTGTTGGCTCAAATCTAGGCGTAGGAACCGCAGCAGCAGGTTCTTCAGGAGCATTGCAAGCGTTAAACCCTTCACTCAGCAAAGATGAGCAATAAGGACTTGGCAAATCGCGAGTGCGAATAGTCGCATCGCTAAGAGTTTGCAAATCGATCATTTCTCGATTCATCGCTCGAAAAGCGTTGGCTTGACGCTCAATCCATTGATCCCTAAAGGGGGCTTGAATATAAGCGTTAGGTAAATTAGGATCAGAGGTCATATCCAAGACTTTGTTCTGTGCCTGAGGATAGGTAGCAGGAAAGTTTCGAGGAAATTGCTCTTGATCCGTAAATGTGGGGTCAGCTAAAGCAGCACCACTAGCCAGCAGCGTCGAAGCTACAACTAATGATGAGGCAAGCCACGAGAACTTAGTACTCATATAAATATGCATCCTCACAGTTGGACGCTGACTAATGTAGCAGATCCAGTCATAAATTGACTGGATTTAGAAAATTGGGCGTGGAATACAAAACTTAAAAAGAGTTAGCGACACTTTGCGTCACCAACTCTTTTTAAGTTTTGTATTTTTATATGTTAAGCGATCGCTATACACTACAAAAGTATTTATAAGCTCAAAAACAAAATCAAAATTGTGGAACATCCAAATCGAGAAAAGTTGCTGGAACTCTTTTGTCGTCTTGCTTACAAGAGCGGCGACTTTACACTATCTTCTGGGCAAAAAAGCACCTATTACATTAATGGGAAGTTAGTCACGCTGCATCCATTTGGTGGGTTATGGACTGGACAGGTGTTATTGGAGATGTTACCTGTAGGAACAGGCGCAGTAGCAGGGCTGACCTTAGGTGCTGACCCAATCGTCAGCGCGGTAAGTGTCGTCTCCGCCTATGAAAACAAGCCAATTCCTGCGTTGATTATTCGGAAGCAGCCGAAAGGACATGGGACAGCAGCATGGATTGAGGGGCCAGAGCTTGCGCCAAATACAAATGTAGTAGTGCTAGAGGATGTAGTCACCACGGGGCAATCAGCATTATTTGCAGTCGAAAAGTTACGTGATGCAGGTTATACAGTAACTCATGTATTAACGCTAGTCGATCGCCAACAGGGTGGAGCTGAGCTTTATGCCAAAGAGGGGTTAAAGTTTGGCGCAGTATTTGACATTAGCGAAATTCAGAGTTACGCGAAGAGGCTGTAATTACAGTCCCTTCGCGATCAACCAAAAAGGGGGCGCAAAGCGCCCCCTTTTAGTTACTTTTGAGATTTTGTAATATCTAGATTAAGAAATGGAACTGCACCATTTCCTCCCAATACTTGGGGAAATTTGCCATCCCATTTTTCGATCGCTTGTTTCTGTAACAACTCTGATGTAAGTGTTTCACGCAAAAGTCGCTGTGCTTCGGCTTGTCCCTTAGCACGGTTGATCGTGGCTTCGGCTTCTTGTTCAGCTTCTCTAGCAATATATACGGCTCGCTGCGCACGTTGCTCGGCAATTTGCTTTTCTTCTACCGCCTTAGAAAACTCAGTCGAGAAATTTAAATCAACGACACTGGTATCTAAAACAATAATGCCGTACTTACTTAAGCGCTGACTTAAAGCTTCATCAAAATCTAGCTTTAGCTCATCACGCTTGGTGATCGCCTCTTCGACGGTGCGTCTTGCTGCGGCGACTTTAAAAGATTCTTGAGTTTGCGGTGCGATAATTTTAGAAACAATATTTTGCAAAGTACCTTGAGTACGACGAATAGTCACGACTTCGATCGGATCAAGGCGAAAGTTAATCGCAAAACTTGCCGTAAGCTGTTGCAAATCCTTAGTCGAGCTTTGAGCTGGGACTTCAAACTTCTGCACAGTCAAGTCATAAACATCGACCTGAGAAATTACAGGCGGCTTAAAATGCACTCCTTCCAGCAATACTCCGTCTTTAGCTTTTCCCAATATGCTCAAAACGCCTGCTTCACCAGGATTGATAATTATAAATGAGTTAAAACTGATAACCGCGAGAATTCCTACTATGGCAACTAGGACTATGGATTGCCAGTTAGTTTCTTGGTCTTGCATTACTTTTTCCTATGATCTGTGGCTTTCGATCATATCTCATTATAAAAATTGGTTTTGTTGAAAGTACGCCTGCGGAGTACTTTCAACAAAACCAATTTGGGGTTTGCAGCGCCTTCGGCGCTGCAAAC
>JANNDZ010000170.1:0-3589 GCA_031378395.1 Pseudanabaena sp. OTE_75_metabat_487_sub | reverse complement strand
CGATTAAGCGCTCCTTCAATATCTGGCCAGTACTGATCTAAACTCGGTGCTTCAGGAGCAGTAGTAAGCAACAGAACGTCTCTTCCCACTGCTTGAGAAAGAGTAGTATTTATATCAATATTGTCACTGGTAGCTGTGCTTCCGTCAGGTAAAGCAAATTTAACTGAAGGCATTGAAGCTTGGGGTTTAGGAGATGATATAAAACCTGCCTGAAATCCTAGTAATTTAGCCCATTTTTTCGGATTCTTGGCACTGGCAATTCTTTCAGTTTCACGATCCCATAGGGCATATGTGCGATCGCCTAGAATTCCTTTGAGTATCACGTCCACCTCATCAAGTTTCTCTCCTAGCATCGACTTGACTGGATAACGCCAAAGTGATGCAACTTCACCAACTAAAATTCGAGTCATAGCTTTTCCGATTAGTAATTGACCTGTATCAACTTGCAAATAAAAAAGCCGATAACTGATTAAAAGTGGATCTTGGTAGCACTTTTAACAGATTATTGGCTTTTACTTCAGCGAGAAATCTATATTTACCTTGACAGAATTAAAAAACTAAACAAAACATCTGCAATGGCTGATCGCTGGCAGTGCAGATGTTTGGGTTTTATATTTAAATCGCAAGGTATTGATGAACTAAATCATCGCTTAAATCAGATGTTGCCCCATTTGCGACAACCGCGCCTTTCTCCATAATGAAGAACTTTTGTGCTAGCTGCTTTGCGAAGTCAACTTTTTGCTCTACTACAATTAATGTAATACCCTTCTCACGGTTAATTCGTTTGAGAGTGTCCTCAATTTCCTGCACGATTGAAGGCTGAATTCCTTCAGTAGGTTCATCTAGGAGCATCATTTTAGGATTACTCATCAATCCACGAGCGATCGCTAATTGTTGTTGCTGTCCTCCACTCAATAGTCCACCTTGGCGGCTGAGATGCTGTTTTAACATCGGGAAAAACTCAAAAATCTCATCAGGGATTTTACTAAGCTTCTTCTGGGCAGCCGACATGCCAAGCTTAAGATTATCTAAAACAGATAAATAAGGAATGATTTCCCGACCTTGGGGAATGTAAGAGATCCCATACCTTGCGCGTTTGTAAGTTGGAACTTTAGTAATTTCATCGGCATCAAAAACGATATTGCCCGAAAGCACTTTATTCAATCCAATAACGCTACGAAGCAATGTCGTTTTACCCACACCATTACGCCCTAGCAAACAAGCAATATCTCCCTGATTAATTAGCATATTCACTCCGAACAAAACTGGTGTTTGTCCATAGGAAACAGTAACATCAGCCAGTTCAAGCAGCATTGATTTGTTCGCGTCCAAGATATACCTCAATTACTTTGGGATTTGATTGAACTTCATTGACCGAGCCTTCTGTCAATTTTTCACCTTGGTGCAGTACCACAATTCTCTGAGCAATTTGTTTGACAAACTCCATATCATGCTCAATTACCACAACAGAATGATTTTGAGAAATCGTTTTGATAATTTCCCCTGTCAAATGGGTTTCGTCTGGAGTCATGCCAGCCGTTGGCTCATCTAGCAACACCAAGGTCGGATCTTGAGCGATTACCATACCAATCTCTACCCACTGTTTTTGTCCATGAGACAGCGATGAGACTTTGGCGTAGCCTTTTTCTAAAAGCCCAACGCGATCGAGTACAGAAATAATCTTGTCTCTTTTTCCAGCAGTAAGTTTAGACTTGATCGAAGCAAAAACACCATGGGTTCCTTTGAGAGCTAGCAAGATATTGTCGAATACTGACAAATCATTGTAAACATTAGGGTTTTGGAACTTGCGTCCAATTCCCATCCGCGCAACTTTGTAAGGACTTTGATTAGTAATGTCCTTACCATGAAAGTAAACATTTCCTGAAGCGACTGGAGATTTACCGACAATCGCATCAAGTAAGGTGCTTTTGCCAGCTCCGTTTGGCCCAATTATCGTAACAATCTCATTTTCGCCAACTTCTAAATCAACACCTTTTAATGCTTTAAATCCCGAAAAAACTACTTTGAGATCTTTAACGGACAAAACAGATTGTCTATCACTAGCAACGCTGCTAGTTTCGGACATAAATTTATCGGTTTCAACTACAGAAGTTGTTTCCATGAGTTATACCTTTCAAGATTAAGAAATATATAGTTATACCAATGTTAACCTTAGCAAAGGTTTGAATTAGCAAAAGATAACATTGTTACATTCTAAAAATTATTCAGGTCTATTCAGTTGATTAGACTTTTTAGAAAGAAACTTCTTAGGCAATAGGCTAATTAACCCATCAGGTAGGAATAATACAACTATCACCAAAAGCACTCCGACAATTAACTGCCAATCTTGAGTAACTCGATCCACCGAATTTTGGATCTGACCAAGTAAAATAGCAGCAATGATTGGGCCAAAAAGAGTTCCTCTACCACCCACAGCAACCCAAATTACGATCTGAGTTCCAAAAGCAACACCAAGATAAACTGGTGAAATAAAATTATTTAGAGGAACAAACAGACCGCCAGCAACTCCAGCAATTCCAGCAGAAAGAGTCCAAATAAAGATTTTAAAATTAGCAACGTCATAGCCAAGGTAGGAGATACGCTGCTCATTTTCTTTGATGGAACGGAGAATCAATCCAAAGTTAGATTGAGTTAACCACCAACTGCCAGCCATCACTAATGCCGCAAAAGTGAGGATTATGAAATATATTCCAGTTGGTGGAACGGTTGCACCAAACAAAATCAGCTTTGATACATCAGTGATGCCATTTGTGCCGCCTGTATAGGCTTGTTGGCTAACAAAGAAAGTAGTTAAAGCAGAAGAGATAGCTAGAGTAATAACGGTAATGTACACACCGCTAACTTTAGAACGGAAAATGAAGGAGCCGATTAAATATGCAAATCCTGCGGGTAATACTACCATTGCAATGACGGCAACTGGGAAATACTGCAATGGCGCAATAAACCAAGGTAATTCCTTCAAACCGTTCCAAACCATGAAGTCTGGGAGTGTACCGCCATAGTTATTTGCGGTAGCGGACAGGTTGAGCTTTAAGTAATATGCCATCGCATATCCGCCTAAGGTAAAAAATACGCCATGGGCAAAGCTAAGAATGCCAGTGAAGCCCCAAACCAGATCCAGAGAAACCCCCAATGTGCCAAACAAAAGCAACTTTGCCATCAAGTTGGTCTGAAATGTGCCAGCAACAAAGGGGAAAATTACAAATATAACCAGAAAGACTAAACTTGTAGCCAGCCATCTTTTCGGAACATAGTTAGACTGTCGGATGCGACCTGCTACTTCTGCCATAATAAAACCTCCTCTAAATTCGCTCTTATAGACAAAAAAATAGATGTAAACATCTTAACTTCGCTTCTGAACTGTAAATAGTCCTTCGGGACGGTAGCGAATCAATACGATTACGGCTGCCAATACAATTACTCTTGCAGTTGGATCATTGATCAGGTAAGCGATCGCAGCATTGGATTCGCCAATCAAAACTGCACCTGCTAAAACGCCAATCAACTTATCCACACCACCTGTAACAACCGTCATCCAAGCATCGACTAGATAATCTTGTCCCATGGG
>JANNDZ010000148.1:0-7891 GCA_031378395.1 Pseudanabaena sp. OTE_75_metabat_487_sub | reverse complement strand
GCATTTTCGGCGTAGAATTTTTCATCACCAAAGATGAGGTAATCTTCTCTGAACTCTCTCCCCGTCCCCACGACACAGGTATGGTTACGCTCATCTCTCAAAACCTCAACGAGTTTGAACTCCATTTACGCGCAATTTTAGGCTTACCAATTCCCACGATTGAATTGCTCAGTCCTTCGGCTAGTGCTGTCATTCTTGCCAATGAGACCAGTGACAATATTTCCTTTACAGGTGTAGAAGCAGCCCTTGCGATTCCTAATACAGATATCCGTTTATTTGGTAAACCAGATTCTCGTCCCTACCGCCGCATGGGTGTCGCTTTGGCTAAGGGGAAAGATGCTATAGAGTCTCGTCAAAGAGCATCAGAAGCTGCATCCAAAGTCAAAATCATCTAGTTGATATAGCAAGAATTATTTATCCGCAAATCACAATAATGTCTCGACCTGCGGGGCAAATTGCAATGCGATCGATTATCGGTGGCAACCCAGTTAGAACCGTATGGGATTACCCAAAAGATGAGAAGTCTGCAAAGTAACGCTTCTCATCTTTTGGGTAAAAAACGCTACAATTGTTAAAAATTGTAAAGACTTTTGCGATTTTCAACAAATTCTCCTTCTAAATCACTCCAAATCTATGACTGAATTTGCTACTAAACTCGTTGAGTCACTCCAACCAATTTCCGATCAATTTAAATCCCTCAATGTGCCCGAACCAGTTACCCATTGGGGGCATCCATTTTTTATGGGGATCGTCATTGTGGCGATGGGATCATTTGTGGCAATTTCAGGGTGGCGCAGCCGCACAACCACAGATCCTGAAGTTGCAACCAAAAACAAAGCTGATCATCGCAAAGTTGCGCCGCTCATGACCGTATTCTTAGCTACGGGCTACACAGGCGGATTGTTGTCACTCGTCATGCAAGGAAAGCCGCTGCTAGAGAGTCCTCATTTCATTACAGGCTCAGTAGTACTGACTTTACTAGCAATCAACGGCGCAATCTCACTCACTGGGTTTGGTGGTAATAAGCCATTGCTTCGCAATGCTCATGCCTATCTAGGTAGTGCGATCGTGGTGCTTTTGGTTGCCCATGCTTTTCTGGGACTTAAGCTGGGTCTCTCTATCTAAGTTCACCCAAATTTGTCAGATTTCGCCCCACAGGGCGGGCAAAATCTGACAACACGAACCAATAATTTTTTAAAAAGTGTTGTTTCGCAACACTTTTTTAAAATTATTGGTTCGTTTGATCGAAAACTGCTGGAAAAGCAAAGATGCGTCACTTCGCGACGCATCTTTGCTTTTCATTGCTATACAAGCATAGATGAGTTAGTATTTGCGATAACTAAGCACACTTTACCGCCTTAACCCGCGATCGCCGAATATGGAAAACTGGGAGTTTTTGCTACAACGCAAAGGTGACAAGTCCTGGTTGCCCTTAGAATCTCCAACTGTAGAGATTTTGGAAGGGCAGTACCGACTTGCTGCACGCTCTGCTTTAGCAAATGCGCTAGTTGCGATCGCGATCGCCTATCGCCCTCTCGCAGATGTGCGGCATCAACCTTTGCAACAAAAAATTGCTAAACGCATCAGCCATGATGGGTTGCTGATCGTCATGCCTTACACCAACTTTGTGCCAGGAATATGGCAAATTGATTGCATTGCTACAGAATCTGACTCAGAGTCTAGCGCGGGATCAGAAAATACGAATTTAATCCCTGCATTGAAAAAAACAGTCAAGTTTGATGTAATTCAAATCTCAGCAGAAGCTGGCTCCGAGTGGCAATATAACGAAATCGAAGAAGATGTAGAAACTCCTGCCGAACTTGCCAATGAATCACATACTAATGCATTGGGAATCGTTCAAACTGAGCCAACCCCTCTAAGTTATAGCTCACCAATTCTCGATATTGCTGAGCAAAGATCAACAGAACTTGTCGAATCAATGTTTGAAGAGTTTGCGCTCTTTGATGATGATAATGAAGACATTGATGGTAATTCTCAAGATCTAGAAACAGAAATAGAATCTCTAAGCGATCGCCCTAATCTCCTAGAGCAGGTAGAAGCATATAGCTCAAACGTTCTAACAGATACAGAAGCTGGCGCACCACTTCAACCACGTATTTTATTACGGTTAAAACAACCTCAATATATTCTTAATGAAGACAATAGCTTCAATCTCACAGGTGAAGTATATACTCAAGGGGAAATTGAAGTCAGCCTCAAAGATCCACAGACCCTTGATATCGTTATAAATCAGCGCTTCGCGATCACTAATTCTGGAGATCGCAATCCAGCAACTGGCGCAATGACTTTTGCTTATCAGATCATTGTGCCGCCACCTTCAGAAATTCAAGTTCTCATCGGTGAAGTACAAATCCATCCCCAGCAAGACTTTCAACTAGATCGAGATTTGTATGTGACACAACAGGCGATCGCAGTTTCCTATCCTGCTTCAAGAGTTCTGCCCGAACTGATTAAAGAAGCCCAAAAACATTCTACTCAAGAAACAGCTCTCAATTCTCAAACGACAGAAATATCTAGCGAGCAGTCTAGTTACCAACAATTTCCACAGAGTTTTCCACAGGTATCAACACCAATAGAAAATCAGTCTAGAAGTCTATCACCAAAGCCAAAACCAGCTAATTCGCTTAGTCTTCCACCCATACCTTCTAACAGATCTAAAGCTAATCAGGGAGAAGCATCAAACCAACAAGTACCTGCAAATTCTTTGTCATTACCACCTTTACCATCCCTACAAAATAGGAGCAGCAATCAGACTTATACTCCCCCTGATTCTGAAATAACTGACGATTATCCTCAAAGTTTTCCACAGGTAGCTGCCGATATTCCTCAGGAAATTGAGTCAGAATTTAATCTGACAAACATTGGTGATTTAGCTGATAGAGATCTCCAAATCCCATCAAACTATGAAGAAGATGAACCAGAACTACTTTATAGTTTTGAAGAAGAACTTCCCCAAAACTACGAAGAGCTACTAGAAAATCTGCCAAGCCCTAATGTTCAGCCTTCCCGTAATCGTAGCAACCGTTTTCTCAATAAGCTGCAAACTCTATCTGCTGATGCGATCGCATCCCAAAAAGCCAGCCAACGCACCGAAGAGCTATTGCTCGAGACATTTCCACCCAGCGATCCATTGCTAGCAGACGATTTATCGAGTGCTGCGTCCAGTGCATCAATTGATCTAGATAAACCAGAACAACTGCCAAGAACGATCGCCGAAGCTAACAGCCTTGCAGAACTAGATCTCGAACTTGATCTTGAGCTTGATCGTTTACTAACTTCTGAACCTAATTTGATTTTAAATGAATATGTTTGGGAAGACCCTATTGACCCCAATACTTTCCCAATTAGCAATGTGTCAAGCCAAAATTATACTGCTTCCACTTTAGCTGAGACTGCCCAAACTATCCGCAACATTCAGGAATCTTCACCACAGGCTTTATCGGATCAAGAACCAATTCCTATCCCTGAAATTCTTATTCCTGCTGGTGAGCTAATTTCAGGAACACCCATGTTAGTAACCGTTCGTTTACCCGCACTTGCTCCTAAATTCTTTGTGAAATTCTGGATTAAAGACTTACAAACGCGGATGATTGTTGATGGACCACGTTGGCTATTAGATTTTAGTACTGTTCCCAATACCGAGTTTATCGAAACCCGCACGAACATATCAATTCCACTTAGTAGTATTGATGTTGCTTTTGAAGCGATCGCAATCGAAGCCCAAACCCAACGCGAAAGCCATAAAGTGAGGGTCACTCGCGCCGTTACTCCACCAAACTTAGCCCAAGACAACGATTTTGACGAAACATAACCCAAAAAGAAATAGGCGGCGCGATGCGCCGCCTATTTCTTTTTGGATTAAGATTGAGTTTGCAACCAGTAATAGGTCGCCATTGGCAACAGCGTTGCCAAAACTAGCAAAATAATCACCACCACATTCGACGAACTTGCATCAGTTTCCTCTTTAGTCGCATAGTTACTCGTCTCAGTCTCTTCCACTGCCAATAGAGGCGCACCTGGGTCTGGATTACCCTTCAAAACCGCTTCTAGACGCGCAATCCCCTCATTTACAGCTTGGTTATAGTTTGCCTTACGAGCAGGATAGAGCATCGTCTCATCGGCAATACTATTGGCAATGCTATCAGGCAGGACTTCTTTTACCTTTGCGCCAGTCTGAATAGCAGTACGGTGGTCTTCAGTCGCCATAAATAGTAGTACTTGATTAGCCTTCTCAGATCCAGAAGGGAACCATTTATCAAATAATTCTGCCGTAAATTCTGATGCAGGCTGACCTAAATCAATGCGGCGAATTGCCACAACATGAACTTCGATCCCCGTTAATTCTGCTAATTTTTCAGTTTTGGTGATGATCGCACTTTTGGTCGAAGCACTTAATACATCAGAGTCATCGATCACCCAAGTCTGGTCAGCCAGCGTCTTAATTTCGGCTAAGTCAGGAATATCTGATACTTGCAAAGCCAGCGCCTTACCAGTCAATAAATTAAAACTAATTAGTAAAGCGATCGCCCCAAAACATAGGCGGTAAAATAAATTTTTGAGCATTATTTTTATCACAATTTTTAAACCTATATTTTAAAACTCAAATCAAGCAATTTCACTTTTCATAACTATATCAATCTGCAAGGAACCGTAGAGAAAATTTAGCGATCTCCATTAGCGACAACAAATCATTATCAGTAATATTTCAGATTTCTTGCAACAAACATAGGCGTTCAAGATCACTAATCAAGTTCTAGTTTTCCAAATTCTAAAATTATCAAAAGGATTTCAACCCCAAATAAATTCTTGTTAATTAAGTATTATTAAGATTTTATCAACAAATCCCAAAAGAGTTTTCTATGAACATTCTTGATATAGATCTGTTGATAAACATAGATGTTTATTTTTTACCTGTGGAAAACCTGTGGATAACTACCGTCTTTCTGTGGAAAAGATGGAGATATCTGGGGAAAACTTTTGCGGAAATGTGGAAAACTTTTAATGAGTATTTATACCCTGTGGAAAACTAGCCAGTTTATCCACAGGGTTTTCCACAGGTAAAAAACGCTACAAAGGTCATTCTATATAGTTTTCTTTGAGTTTTCCACATTTTCCACAGCCCCTACTACTACTATTAAAGATTTCTTATTCTTTAAATAGTAATAATTAGATCAAATGAAAAATTAACGAGAAAAATAAATTTGGATTTTGATATTGTAAAAAATTCCAACGATGGTATGATTGGCTTCCACAAATCAAAAAATCAAAATTAAAAAAGCCTTTTAGAATAAATTTATTTTAGAAAATTTCATTTATTAAGGCTGCTCAAAAAATATTGACAAAGTAGTTTTAAATACACTTTTTTGTTTCTTCCAGAAATCTTAAAACCTCTAAAATTCCTCCAATTTTGAAACCTTCTAGAACTTCCTCCACAAGCCTTAACTGCACTTTTTAGAATCTAATTCATTCAAAATTTAGTCTTGCTTCTGCGACATCACCACTCAGTTTAGAAAATTTCCCATCAAACTATGCGACTAGTCTGTCCTCAAAACCAACTCGCTGCTAATCTTGCCCTTGTCGGTCGTGCGGTCGCATCTCGCCCCACCCATCCAATTCTGGCAAATATCCGATTAGACGCTGATGGCTCCAATCAAAGTCTCGGTATGACTGCCTTTGATCTCAATTTAGGTATTCAGGTTTCGTTTCCTGCTCAAGTCGTAGAGGCGGGATCGATTACTCTGCCCGCAAAGTTACTTAATGACATTGTGTCGAGACTTCCTGATGAAGACATCACAATCACAGTGGACAAGGACAACACGATGGTCTCAATTGTCTGTGGATCAGGACGTTATCAAATGCACGGCTTGCCTGTGGAAGAGTTTCCTGAGTTACCTCAAATTGGTGAAGATGGCGAAACAACCTATTTGCCTGTTGAGTCGATGCTGAGTGGTTTGTCATCGACCCTTTTTGCTACTTCGGCTGATGAGACTAAGCGAATTCTCACGGGTGTACATCTGACTGCTACTGCAGATCGCTTGGAGTTTGCTGCTACCGATGGACATCGCTTATCCGTTGTGCAAACTGGATTTTTGGATGCCGATGAGCCTCCTGTGACGGGGGATACCGTGACCACGAATTTAGAAGTGACGATTCCTGCTAGAGCCTTGCGCGAGCTAGAACGAATGCTCAACCAACAAACAGAGGGTGCGATCGCAGTTAAGTTTGATCGTTCCAATATGATTTTTCAAAGTGCTAATCAAATCTTAATTTCCCGTTTGTTAGATGGCACTTATCCCAATTATCGCCAATTGATTCCCAACCGATTTGATCGTCAAGTTACAGTTGAGCGTAAATTGTTCTTATCGGCTCTAGAGCGCATCGCCGTATTGGCTGACCAAAAAAATAACATTGTCAAAATCACAATTGACTCTACAGGGCAAGAAATTTCGCTCTCGGTCGAAGCGCCAGACGTTGCCGCAGGACGTGAATCTCTACCTGCTCAAATTTCGGGTGAAGATGTGGAAATTGCCTTTAACGTTAAATATTTACTGGACGGATTAAAGGCTCTACCAAGCAATGAAATCCAAATTCAAATGAATAATGCGACCAGCCCTGCGGTGCTTGTACCAATTGGGGCAACCAAAATGACTTATTTGCTCATGCCTGTGCAAATCCGTAACTAGGCTCAAACCCAATAAATATTTTGTTGAGGCGGGCAAAGCCCACCTCAACAAAATATTTATTGGGTTTGAGCATTTTGAGCATAAACTTTGGGGCTGAGGGTATTGCCGACTTTACTTTGTCGGTTTTATGTCTTAACTTTACTGTCGATAGCTGTATCTCAGATAAAAATCCTGTAAACTTAGTTGAAGTATGGATTTCTTACCACTGCCTTCAACTCAACTGCCACCTAGTACCTATGCTGAGGTGAGACAGGCTAGCTCTAGCCAAACGTTGTCGTCCTCGTCAGCGTTTAATGGTCGTATTTCTAGATTGCCCACTGAATTGCCAATAGAGGTGCAATCTCAGCTACGGCTTTTTCTAGAAAGCTTGCCTGATCCCGATGCGATCGTTCAGCAAGTCAGAGCAACTCTGATCTCCCAAGCTGGCTCGATCAAGCCAAATAGTTTACCGAAGCCAAAGCCTAAAGATAAGCCACGCCCACCCTTACCGCCGCGTGTGGGTGAAAAGTTAAACGTGGTTAGCGATCGCCAAGAGTACGACATTAATACTCAGGTATTTGTGGCTGAAGGCAATGTGGTAATTAATTATAAAAAATCAGAACTTAAAGCCGATCGCGTCCAATTAAATACCAAAACGCAGGAAGTTGTTGCCGAAGGTAATGTGTTTTTTATACGCGGTGACCAGAAGATACGTGGAACAAAGCTTACCTATAATTACGGGACTGTTAAGGGCGACCTACTCAATGCATCAGGTGCTGTTGACCTTGGCACTCTGCAAAGTTCTGAGGTGTCGAGATCGCCGTCAGAACTTGCTACTAACTCGATCACCATAGCTCCTATCGGTTCTGGGAATACTGCCGAGGGACAAGTGCGCCGCATTGGGTTTATTGCCGAGCGTTTAATAATTGATGGAGATACTTGGACTGCCGAAAATTTGCGAGTGACCAACGATCCTTTTACTCCTCCTGAACTGGAACTTACTACTAGTAAAGCTACCCTAACCCCGATTTCACCAACTCAAAATCGACTAGATCTTGAATCTCCACGCATTGTTTTTGATCAGGGATTTTCTCTGCCATTGCCAGTTAATAGCATTACGCTTGATCGTTTTCAGCGCTTTGCCCCTGCTTTAGTTGGTTTTGACCGCCGCGATCGCGATGGTATTTTTTATCAACAAAGCTTTGATG
>JANNDZ010000123.1:0-10328 GCA_031378395.1 Pseudanabaena sp. OTE_75_metabat_487_sub | reverse complement strand
GGCGCTTTGTGCCGCCATCTTATTTGGTTTTTATGTCAAAAGCAATGCTTGCATTGCCATGTAAGCTCACACAATACCAAAACCGCAGTGAGATTGTCATGACCATTGACATTATTTCCTAACTCAATGAGTCTATCTAAGCCAGTTTGCAGATCGACTTCCTTATTTAAAATTGGTAATAAATGCGATCGCCAATTATCGTCGATCGCGTCATTGTCACACAAACCGTCAGAGCACAGCAGAAATAAAGTTGGCTCGGTTAGAGTAAAAAATGCAATTGAAGGCTCAAGGCGATCGCTAGGATTCGGACCAAGCGCCTGAGTAAGCTGATGAGCATCTGGTCTAGACTGCGCTACTTCAGGCTCAACACCAAGATCTAGTAATTGATTGAGAACCTCATGATCGCGTGTGATTTGTTCTAATTTTGGTTCTGCCTCTGCCTCTAGTTTTGATTCTGATTCGAGATTAGGGCTATTAGTAACTTTATAAATACGGCTGTCACCGACATGGGCAATTACAACATCTAGATCATGAATTCCTAAAACAACCAGAGTTGTTCCCATTCTGCCTAGAGACTTCCGTTTTTCATTTTCATTCTTGGTGAAAATCGCTTGATTAGCATTGCAAATAATCTCATTAAGCTTCTTCTCCCCCGGTAAAGTGTCGATCCAAAATGGACGAAACTGATCGGTAATAGAATTAACCGCGATCGCACTCGCAACTTCGCCACCATCATGCCCACCCATACCATCACACAACACAAATAATCCGCGATAACTACGATCGCTGATTTGGCTTTTGCCATTAATACTGCGTGTTTGAAAAACCGCAACAAAATCATCCTCATTGCGATCGCGTTGCATTCCCACATCGGTCTTGCCAGCATAACTTATGTCCTGTAGCTGTACCGTGGAAGATACAACCATTGACATTTCCGTATCAACATCTGCAAAGTCTTCTAAATTGAATTCTGGCGACAATTCCTCTAGATCTTCTGAGTCATCCCATGATTTCTCTATGTCGCTCACTAATTGAGAAGCTGCCAAATCTTGTACCTGAATTTTGATTGTTTCTAATACAGACTCCAGATTTAATGGTCTTGTTGGTACTGAGGAAGGTCGTAGAGCCTCTTCTCCAAGAATATTTAGAGGGATATCTATAGCAATTTTAGCGCCGCAAAATTGACAAAATTGGTGGCTATCAGGATTTGCAGCTTTACAACTAGGACAGATGCTCATAATTATTATTGCGTTGGCACAATGCTATAAATTTAGGCTAATAATAGAGAAGAAGACTTTAAGGTAATCGCACCCATGACTGATTCTACCAGACTCAATCCCGCTGAAGAGATCGTCCTTGGACGAGACTTTATGACACTTTCTCAGCATGTTCTTTCAACGTTTGGGACGTTTTCGGCTGAGGCATACGATCTGAGTGCATTTATGGGACGGATTGGTTTAGCGGGCAAAACGATCGCTCGTCATCTTAGCCGCGCAGGTTTAGTTGAAAATGTGCTGGGGGTCACAGGCGAAGTAAATGTCCAAGGTGAAGCAGTCAAAAATATGGATCGTTACGCCAATCGTGTCTTTCTTCGTGCCTTCGAGCAAAGTGGCTTAGTTTGTCGGCTTGCTTCCGAAGAAATGGAATTACCCTATTACATTCCTGAAAATTGCCCCATTGGTCGCTATACCTTGCTTTATGATCCTATTGATGGCTCTAGCAATATTGACGTAAATTTAGCGATCGGTTCGATCTTTTCGATCCGTCAACAAGAAGGAGATGATGAGTCTGGAGAAGCTCTAGATTTATTGCAGTCAGGACGCAAACAAATCGGTGCAGGTTATATCCTTTATGGCACAAGCACAATGCTAGTTTATTCTCTCGGTAATGGAGTTCATGCCTTTACCCTCGATCCTAGTATTGGTGAATTCATTCTCTTTCAAGAGAATATCCATATTCCTGCTAAAGGTTCTATCTATAGTGTGAATGAAGGCAACTTCTGGCAATGGGAAGAAGCAATGCGTGAATATGTAAGACATATGCATCGCCAAGAAGGGAATACAGCACGCTACTCTGGAGCATTAGTAGCCGATATTCATCGCATTCTCTTTCAAGGCGGTGTATTTCTCTATCCAGGCACAGTTGGTCATTCTGATGGGAAATTGCGGTTACTTTATGAGTCCGCTCCTTTAGCCTTTCTCATTGAACAAGCTGGTGGTCGCGCAACTACTGGAACACAAGAGATTCTCGATGTCGTTCCCAAAAAGCTGCACAGTCGCACACCATTAATTATCGGCAGTTCTGAAAATGTAAAAGTAGTAGAATCTTTTCTAAACGCATAAAAAGATGAGAGGCGGCGCGAAGCACCACCTCTCATCTTTTTATGCGGAAATTCCTGCTGACTTGATCGCATAGCGATCGCTTGACTTACCGATCGAAAATCTAAACGACTCCTGTAAAGTCTTGTTGGACTGCGTAGCAAAAACAACCAAACCGACAAGGCAAAGACCCGTAGCGATCGCGAAGATATTAGTGATGCCGACAAAGCTAATCATCTTGCCCATAATTGGCCCAGCAACAGCGATCCCCACATCAAAACCGATCCAAGTCATCCCAAATACATAGCCTCGTTCTTGCGGAATTGTGCGATCGGCAAGCAACGCCACGATCGCAGGAATCACAATTCCAGAGCCTATTCCCTCGGCAATTCCAGACAATAAGAACTCATAATCATGACTAGCAAAATAGATAATTGCCATCGATAATCCGTAAAAGAATATACCAATTGAAATGAATATACCTCGCCCCCACTCATCACTGAGTCTTCCAACAGGGAATCGAATGATAAATCCAGATAAAGCAGCTGCTATATAGAATAAACCTGCATTCAGAGCAATATGCTTCTGCTGCATCAAAATCGGCATAAAAGAACTGAGTGTCCCAAAGGATAAGCCAACCAGCAACAAAACTGTAGAAGGAATTCTTACTCTAGGATTAAGGAAAGTCTGCCAAAACTTTGGCTTTACTATAGTAGCTGAGGCGATTTGGCGATCGCGTTCACCTTCGTCTTCAATTTGAGTTGTCAACAACAATCCCGCAACAGCGAGCAAAGAGGCAGTGACAAATAGAGGTTGATATCCCCAAGTCTCTTGCATCAAGCCACCAATTGCGGGGCCAAAAGCCAAACCCAAAGGATTTACCAAACTCATATAGCCAATTATTTCGCCACGTTGCTCAATTGGCGCAAGATCTGAGACTAGGGCACTATAGCTCACCGCAAACGCTGCGATACTGATTCCATGAATGGCGCGAAATAATATTAATAAAGGTATAGATGGTAATAGGGCATAGCATAAAGGAACTATAGCCGCTACGATCAACCCAATTCTCATGGTGTAGCGTCTACCTTTGCGATCAGAAAGCTTGCCAAGATAGGAACGACATACGAGCAAGCCAATCGCAAAAGATCCCATGATGATCCCGATTTGATCAAAAGACTGCGTCAAACTGCGGATATAGAGAGGTAAAGTCGGCAGCTGTGATGCCATGCTCGACCAGAAAAATAGACCAGCCCAAAAAATCGCAGTCAGATTTTTGCGCAGGTGAGTATCAAGGTTTGAGAAAGTAGTTAAAGACTGCATGACTCGGATATGACCAATAGATGACCAATGAATGAGCAATAAAATATAGAACCCAAGCCTTCTGTGATAATTCTTTGTTCAAGAACTTTCTACAAATGGCTTGGGCTGCGATTACTTATTTAAGATTGTCTCTTAAGTTACAAATTAAAGATATCAAGCGATTGGATGAATCCCTCTCATCTATTTAGGAAAAAATAATACGAAGTAAAGTTTTTTCCTAAATAGATATCTCATTTAAAATGTCGCTCTGCAACACCTTAAATGAAATTGATAAATTAATACTTAACAGGAGCAGGAATAGGAGCGCGATCGCGTCCAGAAGAAGAACGACGCGAATCATATCCACCGCCATCACGACCACCGCCATCACGACCAGAGCGAGAGCCATTTCCGCCTTGACCGCGCTTGATGGGTCTACCACTGTAGGAACCACCGCCACCGCCATCGCGATCGCGACCACGACCACCCTCAGGGTTGTGTGGCTGCTTAGCCAACACTTGCAATGCAGCTTGTTCAGATTTATCAGATTGCAGTTGGGTATAGGCAAGTTGCAAAGCCGCAGCAGCGATCGCTTGAGGATCATAGTCCTCAACTAATTGTGATACCAAAGGCAAGAAAGAAGCCAAACGCTCACCTGTCAATGCTTCTAAGATTTGTTCTGTGAAGCGACCAATGCGACGTTCTTGAATTTGAGCCACATTAGGCAACGGCTGGGGAGGAAGAGGCATACCAACTTGCTGCTCTAATTGACGCAACTTGTAACGCTCTTTTCCAGAGATCAAGGTGATTGCAATACCTTTCTTACCAGCACGACCAGTCCGACCGATACGGTGAACATAACGCTCAGGATCATCAGGAATATCGAGGTTAAATACATGAGTCAAACCATCAATATCTAAACCACGCGCCGCAATGTCAGTTGCCACAACCCAACGAACTTGTTGATTGCGGAAGCGTCGTAACAGGGCTTCACGTTGAGACTGTGAAAGGTTGCCATGATACTCATCGACACTATGACCACAAGATTGCAGAACTTCAGTCAGTCGGCTAGCCGAATCCTTAGTACGCACAAAAATGAGTGCAGAGGTTGGAGCTTCATATTCCAGAATAGGCAACAAAGCTTCTTCTTTAGTGAGGTGATAGGGAACTAGATAAATCTGTTGATCAATGCGAGTAGGCGTAGAATCTTGACTCTCAACCTTGACAGTAACAGGTGACTTCAAGAAGTTCTTCACCAAGCGCTTGACCGCAGGTGGCATAGTCGCTGAGAAGAAAGTACTCTGCTTAGTAGAAGGAGTCGTTACCAAAATCCTCTCTACATCTTGAATGAAGCCCATATTGAGCATTTCATCAGCTTCATCAAGGACAAACCAAGAGAGGTTTTCCAGCTTGAGTTTACCGCGCTCCATTAAATCGATTACTCGACCGGGAGTACCGACAACCACATGAACGCCGCGCTCCAATTGAATCATTTGGCGACTGATGTCAGATCCACCATATACAGTCAAGATTTTTGCACCTGGCTTGGTGTTAAAACTACGAATCGCCTGACCAACTTGAATAGCCAGTTCGCGAGTTGGAGTCAAAATTAGCGCTTGCAATGAATCACTATTAAGATCCAATCGCTCCAAAATTGGCAGAGCAAAAGCTGCCGTTTTGCCAGTACCAGTCTGCGCTTGACCTAGTACATCTGCTCCTGCGAGCAGTTGGGGAATAGCCTGCTCTTGAATAGCAGTAGGCTCTGTAAAGCCGATGGATTCGAGCTTAGCAACTCGTGCTTCAGAAATACCGAGAGAAAGAAAAGATGAGGGCATGGATGATCCTAAGATTTGCAGCAAATTTGTTCTAAGAACAGTTCGCCAATTCTGCCAATCGCACGGGATAAACAATCACTAACAAAGCCGAAGGACATCTCTGCCCTAAATTTTAAGCGGTTTAAAAAGAGTTTTTCTATGAAAACCTCAGCTTCCAAAGATTAGATTGCTTTGGATAGTCATGCAATGGGAGAAATCAGCAAAATGAAGTTAATTATTTCTAGTATAAACCTTTGTTAAAGATTGTAAACAATCTTTTCGAGGATTTATGTCTATGGTATGGGTGTAAAAAAGTTGATAATCTACTCTGAGATAGTATTTCAAGATAAATTAGTCGTCGCCCAAAAGATTTTGTCTGGATGTGTCTAACTTGTTCCAGAGTTCCTTGATCTGTTGATAAGCTTCATTTGAAGAAATCTTACCACCAGTTTCTAACGCACAGATGATCGAAATACGATTAGTAAACTCTTGTAGATTAGCATTAAAAGCTAACTTTTGTGGCGAAAATTCGCCCCTAAAGTTAGAGATGGGGTTCAAGAATCTATCTTTATCAGGATTGGACATCTAGATGTAACTCACAGATATAAATTGGACAGGTTGAGAAGACCTCAAAGATCGCAGACGTAAAAAACTGTAGGGAAAAGCGATTATTCTGCAACCTGCCCGACTATTTCGGATTGCTAGCAAAATACAGTTAGACTGTAAGGTCAAAGCAACTAATCTGAATTTAATCTGAATTGATTATTGCCCAATCTAGATTCTAGCAAAGACAAGTAAAACCACCTGTGCTACGAGATACCTAAATATTTTTAGCTACTACCTTACTACCGTTCGGAAAACGCTTATCTATCACTAGTTGAATAGTGCTAATTGGCGGCAATAACTTTTTTGATAGCTCCAGCAAGATTAGACTTGCGACGAGCGCCAGTATTGCTATGGAGAACCCCACGCTTGACGGCGCGATCAATTTTGCTATAAGCCAAAGACTGCTTAGCATTAACAGCCTCTAGGGCTTCAGGCGTAGGATTAGCCTTATAAGCATCAACTGCTTCTAAATAGCTTTTCATTAAAGTCTTGACGGCTGACTTATATGATTTATTATGCAGACGGTTGCGCTCAGCGATCTGAATGCGCTTTTTGGCGGACTTGATGTTTGCCACAGTTTATTCCTTTTAGCGAAATGACATGGTTTAAAGCATTTATCATCGTAACATTTTGATCGGATTTTGCAACTGTAAAACCAATTTACTTTTTAATTAGCTTTTTGAGTGCTTTTTTGATTTGGCTCTCTATGTTGACTAATCTCATCCCCAAACGCCCATGACATACCTAAATTTTGTTTCTTTCTTTGGCATTTTTGGCTTATGCTTTGTGGCTTGGATCTTCTCCGAAGATCGCCGAGTCATACCTTGGCGGGTCATTATCTGGGGTATTGGCTTGCAACTAGTGCTGGGCTATTTAGTGTTTCAGCAACCCCAAACCAGAGAGGGTTTACGATGGTTTAGTGAATTGTTGGATGGTATCTTTGCCTCGGCGGATACTGGCGCTAGATTTGTGTTTGGGAGGTTGCTTGTGCCTCCCACGGGACAAGAGCCTTATGTGTTGTTACCATTACGACCTGATGGTACTTGCCCTCCAGGACAGGTTTTATTAGATGACTTGACTAGTGTGGGTAATGCCGCAGCTAATTACTGCACGACCAATCGTTTGGCTTATGTGTTTGCATTTCGGGCTTTGCCTGCGGTTGTCTTCTTTTCAGGATTTATGGCTTTACTTGAAAATCTTGGCATTATCCAGAGAGTTGTAGATGTGTTTGCCAAATTATTCTTCTGGACAATGCGTTTGAGCGGTGCCGAGGCTCTGAGCGGTGCGGCAAATATTTTTGTGGGTATTGAAGCTGCGATCGTCGTTAAGCCTTATTTACCGAAAATGACTCGCAGTGAGCTATGTGCAATTTTGGCTTGTTGCTTTGGGACGGCGGCTTCTTCAACATTGGCGATTTATGTTAGTTTTTTGCGCCCTGTTTTTCCAAATATTTTGGGCCACTTGGTGTCTGCCTCAATCATTGCGATCCCCGCTTGCTTTGTGCTGTCGAAAATTCTTGTGCCTGAGACTGGCGTGCCTCTGACAATGGGCGGAATTCCTAAGGAAGACAAGTCTCAGAAATCTGATGAGGATGGTGAACTCGAAAATGCGGGTGGTGAGACAATGAAGCGGATGAGTCCGATGGATGCCACGATTATTGGTGCTTTGGATGGTTTGAAAATGGCTGCGTCGATCGCTGCAATTTTGATCTTAATTGTGGGCTTAGTCGATCTCATTAACCAGATTTTTGGCTGGCTAGCGACAATCGATTCAATTAAATTGGGGGAGGTGGTGATCTCGCTACCCATCGGCGGATTTTTTAAAGTGGTGAATCTGCCAAATATTCAAGGGGCTTTGTTTTATCCTTTAACTTTACTTACAGGTGTATCGCTAGATGATTCTTGGACGGCTTCGGTAATTATTGGTCGTCGTTTGCTAGAGACAGCGATCCCGCCCTATCAAGCTTTGGCTCAGGCGGCAAAGGATGGATTAATTAGCGATCGCACAGTTATCATCGTCAGCTATGCCTTATCTGGCTTCGCCCATTTAGCCTCAGTAGGAATATTTGTAGGCGGGACGATCGCTTTGATCCCGTCGCGCCGCCGAGATATCTCTGATCTAGGTTGGAAAGCTCTGTTTGTAGGTACTTTGGCAACATTGATGATCTCTTGTATTGCGGGCGTATTTGATGATGGCAGTCCTAGCATTTTGGGAGAAAAGAAAAAAGCTCAACCAACTCAAGTTAAACCATCAGCAACGACTTCACCTAGTGCTTCACCCACCGTTTCGCCTAGTGCTTCACCCACTGTTTCGCCTAGTGCTTCTCCCACCGTTTCGCCTAGTGCTTCTCCTAAAGCCGCACCTTCTTTAACCAACCCACGTTAAAAAAACGTCAGTTAGACGAAATCTCAATATGGTAAGAACCTCAAAGCGATTCTCACCATGTTGAGACATTTGAGCCATGCTTCACACGGCTCAAATGTCTATAATCAAAACCAGATCAAAAAAATAAAAGCCCTGCAATGCAGGGCTTTTATTTTCTAAATGAAATAAAAAAGAGTACTTGACACTGTTTTTTATTTGTCTCTAAATTGCTGTAATTCAGACTTTAGTTGAGCAATTTCAGCCCGAAGATTATCAATAGTTTCTTGCAACTCATCGGGAGCAATATCGGCATCTTCTGTTGTGACAGTTCCCTTTTGTTGTTCAGCTTTTTCTAGAATTGTTTCGACAAAAGTACGGACTTGTTCACGCTGTTCGGCATCAAATTTGCCTAAGGCGCTAAGGGCATCGGTTACTTTTTCTTCAATGCGATCGATTACAGCCTCAGCAGTGGCTCTACCAATAAAGAAAGCGTCTAATGGTGATTTACTCATGAATTTTAATTATTAGGTCTAATTATTCGGTTTCGCTTGCCAATTTGATATTGCTTGTAAGCTGCTTATATGTCTAACTATAGCAAAACTGCTCAGGTTGCTTGCTAGAAAGGAGCTTTAATTTTTGGCTCTTTATAATCTAACTCTTTCAACTTCTTAAGGATGCGGCTAAAGTAATCCTGCATATAAGATTCTAGAGTAGTCATATCTTCTTCTTCCAAATCAAAGATTTTGTATGTTTCCTTCATGTCTGCATCAAGAGGAATACCACTGGCAAGGACTTCAGCGTAAGTCATTCGCTCGGCAAAGCTCCAACCAAACTCAAAGCCAAGAGCAATTTTGCGTGCAAATCGTAGCAATCCTATGGACATGTTGGCAGTTTTTCTAGTGCGACCTGACATTCTTTCGCAGAGCTTGATGATTTCGCTAGGCTGCCATGCTTTAGGCCCTGCGATCGCAAAAGATTGGCGCTCGGTTTCTTTGACAGTCAAAGCGCGAACGGCAAACTTGGCGATGTCTTGAGTGTTCATATAAGCGATCGGTGAAGACTCGCCACCAATCCAAATTGTTTGATTCTCAAGGATGGGGATCGCATATTCCCCAATCAAGTTTTGGAAAAATCCACAGGGCTTGAGAATGGTGTAGTTAAGATCCGTGGATGCAAGAAATTTTTCGGTGCAATATTTGATGTCCATTAGTGGGACATTTGGATATTTTTCGGCATTGAGAATCGAGAAAAAGACGAAGCGTTCAACTTTCGCGCGTTCGGCAGCTTGGATCAATGAGACTTTACCAAGCCAATCGACATCTTTAATTCGCATTGATCCCGTAGCACGAGTTGTAGCCGCGTCAATAACTTCAGTGACTCCTTCTAGCGCATCATCTATACTCTGAACATTGTTTAGGTTGCCTGCTACTAGATCTGCACCCCATTCCCTGAGGAAGTTTGCTTTTTTAGGATAACGAACAAAACACTTAACTTTTAGCCCCCGATCCAGTGCGTGACGGGTGATTTGACGACCTAATGTACCTGTCGCACCGACGATCAGTAAGCTCATAAAATTTTTTTATTAAATTGACTTTGTAAACATATATAAATCTAACAGATATTTGGCGACATCTTTTGGTACGCGATATTAGCAATCGTGATATCTGTCTACAGACAGTAACCTAACCCTCAAAAGAGATAGGAATCGCCGAGTAATTCTTATCTCTTTCGGATTGCCAATGGAGATCTCGATATTGATTATGTAACTGAATATTACGAAAATGTTGGATAGCAAGAAGAATTATTGAGAACCATCAATGGGCTTGAGTGGCTGCTGTAGGCTAGCAATCATTAAGCATCAAAAATTTTTATCTAAACAGTCGGTATTTTAAAAAATGTACAATAAATCAACTAAAGATCCTGT
>JANNDZ010000115.1:0-2166 GCA_031378395.1 Pseudanabaena sp. OTE_75_metabat_487_sub | reverse complement strand
TATTCTCCTTTTCATTCTCTTGGATTTGCCCAGTTATCCATTCTCTGGGTTACTTTTTCCTGCTCTTTTTCTCGTTTTCTTAATCAACTTAGTCTAAACTCCAGTTAAAGGGGAGCGAGCATTAAATTCGCGTCAACTCAGTTCTACGAAGAAAAAAGCAACGCCATTCCTAAATTAGGAATGGCGTTGCTTTTTTTACTTTAAGCTACTCCCTTCCCACCCAAAAAATACTCATTATAAAGTTAATAATTAGGCGTGCGCGGCGAAGCCGCGCATGCCTAATTATTAACTGGGAAGGGAGTATACTACAAATTTTTAGAATCTATAGCAAAAGATCGGAATTTAAAGTTACGGCTAGGTCAGTATTAGGATTGACAGAAGCAAGAGTGACACTATTACGTCCTAAAAATAGACCGATCAATGCGCCAACACCTGCACCACCAAGTACTTCCTCAGTTGCGATCGCGCGATCGCCTGTTACCGCAGAGATAGCAGCAGCAGCAGCAGCCCCAAGAGCCGCATTTTGCAGAAGACCTCCAACATTTACGCCCTTATCAACTTTTTCGGTTGTGGTTACAATTTTAGAAGTTGCATTGATCGCTTTTCTCTGACCATTGGCAAATACAAGTTCGCTGGCAAAAAATTGAGCGCCACCTGACACGGTTCGCAATTCACCTACAACTTGAGTACCAGCAGGTATCAAAATGGTGCCTTGGGAATTAGCAATATTTTGAGACACATTGAGCACTAAGGGCACTTTTTCATCGGGGCCAAGCAAAATCTTGTCTTTAGAATACTGCACAGCAATTATATTGCCTGCGGGAATTCTGACTTGGTTTTGCACTGGAGGAGTCGGAGTCGTTTGCCCCACTATGTAAGGAGAGGCGATCGCATTGGCTTGTCCTGAGCGTACCAAAGATTGATAGATAAAAGCGGCAACTTCGGCTCTAGTTGCAGTTTGATTAGGGTTTAAGAACTGGGCATTGGGATAGTTAACCACCAATCGATTTTCAGTAGCTGCCGCTACGCTATTTCTAGCATAGTTAGGAATACCAGAAGCATCTGCATAGGTTTGGAGAATTGTTTCAGGTGCTTGACTTGCAGAATAATTTAAGCCATTAGCAAGGGAAACTAAAACCTGTACACGAGGGATATTTTGGGTGGGTTCAAAAACGTTGCCTGGATAGCCAGACATAAAACCTGTTGTGTATGAAGTTTGAATAGCAGAAGCTGCCCAATAACTTGAAGCAACATCAACAAAAGCGACACCACCCCGAATAGGTGCTTTGTTTACTGCTTTGCTAAGCATCGCTGCAAATTGTGCTCTAGTTACTGGATCATTTGGACGAAATCCCCCATCAGGAAAGCCTTTAATAATGTCTCTTGATGCTAACTCTTGAATAAAAGTCTGTGCCCAATAACCCGTAGGCACGTCATTAAACGTGGTCTGAGCAAATGCAGAGGTTGCGCTGAATAAAGGAATTGCAGAGCTACCAATAAAGCTAACAGCAACAAGTAATGCAGTGCTAGAACGTCTAGTTTGATTTGTCATTTTGAGTTTTTCTCCTATACATATTTATGTATATCCTTGAATGACCGTATATCTAAACTAAATGTTCCTAAGATTTTGTGAGAAGAGACAATATCATATTCAATAATTTTGCAGAACTCGTGTTTAAAAAAACAATAAGTCAAACAAATCAAACATCAAGGTTCGTTAAATTAAGGTTTGACTCATTAAGTTAATTAAATAAATCAAGCAAATCAAACATTTAATTTATTTCGTAAATCCTTAAAAATCCATTAAATAAGAATTTTCATAAAATCTGATCAATATAGCAATCCTAAATGTTTTTTTGAGAGATTACTCCTTCGGGGAACTCTCTCAAAAACCATTTAGTCTTACAAATAAATTTTGATGTCTCGACAAAGCACGTAGCTGTATCACCTAATAAGTCAACAACATAGTTGATGTTGTTGACTTATTAGGTGATACAGCTACTCCCTTCCCACCCAAGAATTAGTGGTATGGCGCTCCGCGCCACTAATTCTTGGGTGGGAAGGGAGTAAGGGACTAGCGGATAAATAAAGTACCATAAGAAACATGAAAACTAAAATAAAAAGAGAAAATGATAAGTGAAGAAATAAAGGCAACAATCAAAGATG
>JANNDZ010000106.1:0-3543 GCA_031378395.1 Pseudanabaena sp. OTE_75_metabat_487_sub | reverse complement strand
AATACCTTCCACCGTTAAATGACCATAATTTGCCTTATCCCGACACAATTCATCCGATTGTGGTGCATTTTGTGATTGCGATGGTGTTGTTTTCGGTAGTATGCGATGCGATCGGCTACTTCACTCGCAACCCTCGCCTATATGAAGTTAGCTGGTGGAATTACTTTTTTGCCACTATTTCTATTTTTATCGCCATTATCTTCGGACAAATTGAAGCGGGACTTGCTGAACCTTATAGTTCAGTAGAAGCTACTTTAAACTTGCATACCATTATTGGTTGGTCATTATCAGGAATTATCGCCTCGATTACAGGATGGCGCTATGTAATCCGTGTCCGTAATCCTAAAGTTTTACCTGTCTCGTTCCTTGGCGCAGGTGTGTTGCTAACAGGACTGGTTTTATTTCAAGTTTATTTGGGCGACCTTTTAGTTTGGGTCTATGGACTGCATACAGTTCCCGTTGTCGAAGCTTTAAGGGAGGCTAGTTTAAAGTGAATCTAGACTTGATTAATCAATTAGGCAGTCAGTTGGGTGCTAATGGATTACCCTATGCAATTCCCATCCATCCCAATCTTGTTCACATGACTTTGGGTTTATTTATTGTCGCGATCGGGTTTGATTTTGTCGGTGTGTTTTTTGTTCTTGAAAAGCCCGTATTCAAGTTTCTGGCGATTCCTGCGGCTCGCTCCAACTTTTTTGATGTCGGTTGGTACAACATGGTCGCCGCCTCGATCATCACCTTCTTTACTGTAGCTGCTGGCTTTTACGAAATCTTGTTAGCCACTCCTGATCCCAATGTGAAAAGTGCTTGGGGTTTTCAAGCAATGGAAACGATGATCTGGCATGGTGTTGGAGGCGTTTTATTGCTAGCCCTCGTTGTCGGCATGACTGTATGGCGTGGGTTTCAGCGCTTTCTCTGGCGCAAGGATATGGGACAGCAGGTGCAATGGAGCTATCTATTAGCAGGATTAGCGATTTTTGTGATCATGTTTGCCCATGGGACTTTAGGAGCGCAACTTGCTTCGGAGTTTGGCGTGCATATCACCGCCGATCGCATATTGCGTATAAGTAAAGATGTTGATCTCAATCAATTACTAAGATAGGGAGATCTATGAAACTTCGCACAGTTTTAATTTTAGGTGGGACTGCGATCGCGATCGCATTAGTGAGTCTCTGGATGGGACAGCAAGCCTATTCATGGTTTCCGCCACAAGCTTCAGCCGAATCAGTTTTAATTGATAACTTATTTAGCTTTTTGGTGACATTAGGAACCTTTATTTTCCTTGGTGTAGTTGGGACTTTGACCTATTCAGTCTTATTTCAGCGAGCTGATAAATATGACTATAGTGACGGGCCGCACATTGAGGGCAATGTTAAGTTAGAGATTATCTGGACAGCAATTCCATTTGCGCTAGTAATTTGGATTGCGGCTTATAGCTATCAGATCTATGGTCAAATGTCGGTCTTAGGCCCAATGGAACATGTGCATATGAAGGCGGCGGCTGAGGCGGCAACGATCGCAAAGATGGGAGATAGCGAAGACACCGAAAATATTGATGTATTTGCGCGGCAATGGTCTTGGGAATTTGTTTATGGTAAAGGCACTAGCATCGATGTTAGTAGTACAGAATTACATCTGCCGAACAATCGCCGCATTAAATTAGCCTTGCATTCCGCAGATGTACTACATGGCTTTTACGTTCCCGCCTTTCGCCTCAAGCAAGACATCATTCCTGGGCGCGTGATTGATTTTGAATTTACGCCAATTCGTGAAGGCAAATATCGATTGCGGGATTCTCAATATAGCGGTACTTATTTTGCGGCGATGCAAACCAATGTGGTTGTGGAATCACCTGAAACCTTTCAGCAATGGCTAGCGGATGCTTCTAATACAGCGCCTACGGCTGCTTATAATCGCGCTTCAAATGAGTATGCGATTCGGTCTCTAAAGGGTAATCAGAATTGGGCAACGGTCGTACCTGCGGCTCCACCAGTGGTTAATTATTCAAGTTCTAATTAAACTTTTTAAGAGCGTTACTCATGGCAAATATTTCTATTGATGCGATCGCGTCTACCCAACCGCCGCAGTCTGGCAAACCTGAAAACTGGCGCAGATTTTTTGGGTTTAGCACCGATCACAAAGTAATTGGGATTCAATATATTGTTACTTCCTTTTTCTTCTTTTTAATCGGTGGCGTTTTAGCGATGGTGATTCGGGGCGAACTGCTTACACCTGAATCGGATCTGGTCGATCGCACTGTTTACAATTCCATGTTTACGATGCATGGCACGATCATGCTGTTTCTTTGGACATTTCCTGTGTTACTAGGGATATCTAATTACCTTGTGCCATTGATGATCGGGGCGCGGGATATGGCTTTTCCAAAGTTAAATGCCGTTGCTTTTTGGATGGTTCCTGTATTTGGAATTATCCTGATGGCAAGCTTTTTTGTGCCTGGAGGATCTTCGCAATCGGGCTGGTGGGCATATCCGCCAGTGAGTTTACAAAATCCCACGGGGAATATTGTCAATGGGCAGTTTTTGTGGCTCGTAGCAGTGGCGATTTCGGGTGTCGCTTCGATTATGGGTGCGCTTAACTTTGTGACCACGATTTTTAGAATGCGTGCACCTGGGATGACTTGGTTCAAAATGCCCGTATTTGTTTGGACTGTGCTTGCTGCACAGATTATTCAATTAATTGGTCTGCCAGCCCTGACCGCAGGTGCAGTGATGCTTCTATCAGATTTAACTTTTGGTACTAGCTTTTTTGACCCAGCCAAGGGCGGCGATCCCGTTCTCTTTCAACATTTTTTCTGGTTCTATTCCCATCCTGCGGTTTATGTAATTATATTGCCTGTGTTTGGGATTTTCTCGGAGATTTTTCCTGTTTACGCTCGTAAACCACTATTTGGTTATAAGGTCGTCGCAGTTTCTTCATTGATTATCACGGGATTGAGCGCTGTAGTTTGGGTGCATCATATGTTCGCCAGTGGCACTCCTGATTGGATGCGGATGCTATTTATGGCAACAACGATGTTGATATCTGTGCCAACTGGAATCAAAGTATTTGCATGGGTCGCAACGATCTGGGGCGGCAAGATTAAGCTAACCACCGCGATGCTATTTGGACTTGGAGCTTTGGTGATGTTCGTCTTTGCTGGTATCACAGGCATCATGCTTGCCGCAGTTCCTGTAGATATTCATGTCAATAATACTTACTTCGTGGTTGGGCATTTCCACTATGTAATTTACGGCGCAGTGGTCTTAGGAATTTATGCAGGGCTTTATCACTGGTTCCCTAAAATGACGGGACGGATGTACTCCGAAGGCTTAGGAAAACTACATTTTATCCTGACTTTTATTGGTACGAATGCCTGTTTCTTCCCAATGCATCCCCTAGGTTTACAAGGAATGCCGCGCCGCGTTGCCTCCTACGATCCAGAGTTTGCCTTCTGGAATGTGATCGCCAGTTTAGGTGGGTTTCTGTTAGGAATATCAACATTACCATTCTTGCTCAACATGATTGGCTCATGGGTACAGGGCG
>JANNDZ010000410.1:0-10593 GCA_031378395.1 Pseudanabaena sp. OTE_75_metabat_487_sub | reverse complement strand
AAGCACTCTATCTAAGCAAAAGGGGAGAATTTGCCTCCTTCTTATTTTAACAAAGGACAAGTTAAATCAAAAAAATCGGTTCACCCGCTTGGCAGATGAACCGATTTTTTAGTGTTTAGCTTACTTTATACGCCAACAGGAGTGGGAATATTGCTGAAAGTTGCAATAGATGGTTTGTTGAAGACCTGAGCCAATTGACGAGGAGCGCGATCGCACCAATTCTTCTTACCATAGACATAGCCAGCAATTAGAGGCAGAGCAACGGTTGCTTCAGAGAAAACCATTTGCTCTTGTACGATATCCACCTTGCCCCAAGAATGGGCTTCTCTCAAAGTAGAACCAGACAGAGCACCATCGCGTTCGTCAGCAACAGTGATCTGCACTGCATACTTATGCATTGCAGCCTCAAATCCAAGCAACTCAGCCGCAACCACAGTGTCTTGAGCAAAGTTCTTAGGAACACCACCACCAATCATAAATAGACCAGTGTGAGGGCTTGCCAATTTGCACTGAGTCAACTCGCGGAAGTCGCGGACAGAGTCGATGCTGACATGCTCTTCAGGAGAGAACCACTGATGATGAACTAAGCCAAAACCTGCAGAACAGTCACTGAAAGCAGGAACGAAGATGGGAACTTGATGCTCATATGCTGCCAAGACTACGGAATGACGGTTCTTGGCATTCTTGTCTAGATATGCGCCCATTTCGTGAATGAACTCACGGGAAGAATAGGGGCGGGGTGGGAGAGAATTGGCGATTTCGGCGATCGTCATGTCGCAAACACGCAATTGATCTTCATCGATATAGGTGTCATAAATGCGATCAATCGCATTTTCGCGAAGTACAGTATCGTCAGCCAAGATATCGCCGACATAGTGACGAAATCCGAGAGCTTCAAAGAAGTCTTGATCAACGATGTTTGCGCCTGTAGAGACAATCATATCTACCATGTTGTTGGCGATCAAATCGTAGACAACTCCCTTAAGTCCCGCACTAAATAAAGAACCTGCCAAACACAAGATGATTGCGCAATCTTTGTCCTTGATCATATCGTCATAGATATGAGCCGCACGACCAAGATTTCTACCTTGAAAAGCAGTATTAGCCATTGCATCAACCAATCCAACCACATCAAAAGCTTTGATGTCAATGTGTTCAACAGTCTGTTTAAGTAGTTCGCGTTTCATGATTCTGTTTGTCCTAGATGCTATGTGTTGTAAATGTATGCGAAAAAAATTGAGCAGAATTCCATAGCAAAACAAGCGAAATTAAACATCTAAGAACAGTAACTTTTTTATGACGCACAATCATAAATGGCACTATCTAACTAGTCAAAAGTTAGTTAGCGACAGGTTTAAAATCTGCACGCAAAAAAAGAGTCTCGCCCCAAGCGTCTTTTCTACAGCTTATTAAGTTTCGGAAAATATTTAGTCTTCTCCACGGTGAGAAGCGATCGACCGAGGTTGTTAACAGTGGTTACAACCCTGATAGTTAGAAGGTCGATCGGAACATACTAGGTCCTTCACAGGCATCATCCCAAGAAAGAGTGGGGTCAGACTCGCGTCTTTCATCCAACTTTAGGTTGAGGAGCCAATCACATCTAAGCAATAAAACCAGTTTTTTCAATTTCTATTTAGCTGAGTGCAACAAATCCTTAGTTATGATAGCACTTTTTTTTGGAAACACAAGCAAAATGGCGCTAGAAGATTTACATATAAATGCGTTTAATTATGTATCAGGAAGCTTGTCGAGGCTTAAGCATCCTTCTTGAAACAAAGACGTATTTTCATTCAGGGGCGATCATGATGACAGCGCAGTATCAGGCAGCTCTACAGTCCTATGCAGAGGGTCGGTATGAAGAGGCGATGAAACAGTTCTCAGAATTGTTGCATGAAGATCCTCGCAATCCTAAGCTGCATATTTGGTTAGGCGCAACCTTTCGTAAGGCAGGTAAAATTGAGTATGCAAAGGTTCAATATCAACAGGTATTGACTCTTACAGACGATCCAGATTTGCTGGATCTTGCAAGTACCTCGCTTGCTCAAATCCAAAATAAGCTAGCTAATATTTCTCAAAAAAATAATCCTCGAAAAGTTCTTCAGAAAGAAGTGGAACTGCTTGACAACCAAAATTTTAATCAAGCTAGCGATGCAGACAAAGCCCAAGAAGCTAATTATAGAGCCTTGCAACTAGAGGTTACGCAAAATGTTGGCTCAAAGATAAATAGCGCATCTAGCAATAAGAGTATTTCCTATATTCTTGATCATGACGACTCGACAATGGGCGACTTTGCTGTATTAGCTAACCCTTCTTCCATTAATGTCGCTATTAAACAAAAAATCGCTGTAAATGCCTTAGTTAATGGTAATGGAATAGTCCCACCACCACCTGCGATCGCCGCGCAATTTAAGAGCCAGCAAGAGCAACATGAGCAGGAAGAAATAACTGCTCTGCAAGAACCATTATTTTCATTAGAAACATCATTTGCAGATGATGAAACTCTGATGGTTGAAGATGCGGGGATAATGATTGGAGACCTAGAAGATATAACGGATAAGGCTCCCATATCAATTCTTAGCGATACGATCGCCAATATTCAAGAAGCAAGCGAAAATAATAGACAAAGAATCGAATTTCCACCCGTAGAATCTGTGTTTTTGGGGTGGGGGATGGATTCTCAGGATAATGATCTCAACCAAGAGCGTAGCACCTCTCAGGGTAAAGCTTCTGCGGAAAATGATGTTTTATCTCAGGGTAAAGCTTCTGCGGGAAATGATGTTTCAGCGATCGCATTAGAGGATGTGTTTAAATTCTCTAGTGTCGGTCAAAAGATTACTTTATGGGGCGCTTTGGTAGCGACTATTCCTGCGATCGCCTTGGGTATCGCAGCATACCAAGTGGGGGATGGATTGCTGTTAAATAAGGTCAAACAAGCGCAGCAATCTGAGGCGATCGCTTTAGCTAACGTGACTAGAAACTTTTTAAAGCAGCAGCTTAATGATGTGGAAGTGTTGCAAAAATTACTAGTCTCAAATGAGATGGGGCAGAACACACTGCTCAAGCTCCCAACTCCACCACCAACTGATAAAGCCGCTAATCCTCTCAGCTCATTGCCAATTGCCCAACAGCGTCAATACAAGCAGCAGTTGACAAATCGGTTAAATCTCTATGGTCAAGCTTACCCTAATTACAATAGCATTGCGCTGTTTTCTACTAATGGTGAGCTAATCGCTCAGTCAAGCACATCGAAAACTTTACAAACTCTCAACCCTAATATCCTGAGCAAAGCCCTTTCTGCAAATAACGTCTTATTTGGCAACCCTGTTATCGAGAAAGATGGAGTATACCTCTACGCAGCTAGGTCTATCAAGAGTTCTGTTTCACAAAAAGTCAACATGATTTTGCAGGTTGAAATTCCTGTAAAAAAATTAGAAAAAGATTTAACTATGGCAAGTAAAGATGCCAATGGGAATAAAGACTTTTATGTGATTGATAGCTCTAACAAATATATTACTAGTTCACAGATTGTCAAAGTTGGAGAGGATGCGTCAACAAGTTTTGCAATGCTCCAAGATCTGCGAACTCCAAAATCTTCTGGCATAGGCGATATGGTCAAGGTTGATCGCAATGGACAATTGATTGCCTTTGCGAACGTGCCTGACATACAGACCTATGACATGTTGACTTGGGATGTATTAACGACAATAGATAAAACTAAAGTGATTACAGGCAATCAAAGTCTACTACTGGTGATTGGGATTGGCCTCGCCGCTACGCCATTGCTAGTAGCAACAATCGCCTATGCCCTATCTCGTAAACTTAGTTCAAGGCTTAAGGATATTCGCGCTGCTTTACGAGATATTAGACAAGGAACTACTACTCTCAGTCTTGGGGCTTTGAGTGTAGATGGAAATGATGAACTATCAGATATTTCCTCAAGTATTAATAAAATGTCTGAACAATTCCAGACGATGATGCAAAAGCAAGAGCAGGAAAAACAAAACTTACAGTTGCAGGTAGTGAAGTTATTTAACGTTTTAGCAAAACTTGCTAGAGAAGAAAAACGCGAAGCTAAAGATGTAGATTTGTCTGATGAAAATGTTTTGCGACTAGGTAAAAAAGTTCGATCAGAGATTGTACAGCGCCATGCCGAAGTTGAGAGCTATCGCCAACAAAAGGAAGATATTCAGGAGCATTTGATGCAAATGCTCAAAGATGTCCAAGCTTTAGCTGATGGTGATCTTACAGTTTCCACTCAATCAGTTGACGGAAGTTTACCCAGTGTCGCCATATTTTTTGACGATGTCATTCGGGGTTTACAAAATATTGTCGGTCAAGTTAAATCTTCGGCAACCCAAGTTAATTTCTCACTTGGACAAAACGAACAGGCGATCGCGAATCTTGCCAATGTCTCTCAACGACAAGTAGATATAGTGACGCGATCGCTCAACACAATGCAGATGTCTAAGCTGTCAGCAACAAGAATTGTCAATAATAGCCAGCAAGTATTGCAATCATCGCAACGAGTGGCCGAAAAACTGTCCGATAGCGATCGCTCTATTGACGCAGTGATGTCTAAGGTCGGAGAATTGCAAAATATAGTTGCCACGACTGCCAAGAGAGTCAAGCATTTAGGTGTTGCCTCCCAAAAGATTGCTAAGGCAATCTCTTCAATTAACGAAATTGCGATTAAGACCAACTTTCTAGCTATAAATGCCTCGCTTGAAGCATCTCGATCAAACGATGCAAGTAGTGGATTTGTACTGATTGCAGAAGAGGTAGGAGAACTAGCTACTCGTTCAGTTACAGCGACTAAAGAAGTGGAAATCCTCCTCAGAAATATTCAAATTGAAACTAAAGCCGTGATGTCAGCAGTTGAGTCTAGCAGTAATCAACTATCGGAGAGTAACACCCTAGCGATCGCTGCTAAAGATAGCCTGCAACAAATCGTCCAAATCTCACAACAAATTGACGGATTAATGATCACAATCTCCGAAGCAACGACTTCACAAGCCCAGACATCCGAGGGAGTTGCGAACTTGATGAATGATATTTCACATATGGCTAGAAGAACGCTTGCATCTTCTTCAGAAGCTTCTAAGTTAATTCAAGCAACTAGAAGCTATTCTGGAGAACTTCAACAATCCTTGACTCATTTCAAAACCCGCTAAAATTCGGTTGAGCATCGGTAAAGATTAGCAATACTTCACTTTGCAAATCTCAAGATAGAAGTTTACTAGATATATATGTAATGGATTTCCCTATGATTGAAATAGTGCCCCAAACCAAGAAAATCTTTTCCAAGGAAGCTCAAGCTTTGATGCATGAGTTAAAAAATAAAATTTTAGAGTTAGACGTTAGATTGCCAAGTTTTCAGCAGCAACGTGATGGCATAATTTCTACGATTAAGTTAGTTCAGAATGCAGCAATTAAAGCCGATTTTTATATACCCAGTTCCCCTTTTGTAGAAATAATCCACAACCTTGAATCTTCAATCAATTTATTACACGATTGCCGCATCGATCTTGATTGGGTTGCCAAAGAATTGCTGATTGAAGTGATCAATATGTCCAATCAAGTAATTAATGAATATTGTTTGGAAATGGATTTAGATAAAGACTGGATAGAATTACAGCGCAACTTATTTGCTCAAATAAATGCACATTTACAATTGGAAATAAATGAAGCTATAGCTCAAAGAAAAATTGAACCCTATGATATTGCAAATGAACCTTTTAACTTAGAAGATACCCCAGAGGCTCTACATCTGTTTGACATGAATTTTGAGATAGCAAAGTTGGAAGACTCCTATGTATCGCCAATAGAAGCATTAGACAATTCAGAAGGGTTTCTCATGATTCAGATAGAGCTAGAAGATGATGATTTAGATTCTAATAAATTGTTCCAAGGGGTTACAGAGAATGCTCATGATGAGTTGACAACTTTATTTCCTAGCTTGTTAACAGATTCATTCACAGATGATTTAGACGAGTTTACTGAAGACTTACAGGAATCGAATCGAACTAGTAATGAAGAAAGATTGCCAATGCCAGAGCTTTTTGCAGAGATATTTTCAGCAGCATCTACAGAGCAATTACTAGACGGTGATGACAAAACTGAAATTCAAGGCGTTAAGTGGAATGATCACCAATTAGATGTTGAGAATATAGGGGGCATTGAAGATGTTTGGACTAAATTTACAGCAATGGAGTCTTGGGTAAAATCGAACGACGAAGAACTAGTCCCTGCTTTTGACTTATCCGATTTTGACTTGCCTAATAATGACATCTCTGAAGATATGACTCCCAACAATTTTTTTGAGTCATCAGATTCCAGTACACCTAGTCTAGATTCTGAGGATTATCTTCAGCCCAAGACATCTAAAAGTCCAAGTCCGTCGAATATAGATAGCAGCGCAATGCTAGCGGAGATGCTCAAAGAAGATTTTCCTACTTCAGACATTGACACAGCCATAGAAGAATCTCCAATTTACCAGAATAATG
Source organism: Pseudanabaena sp. OTE_75_metabat_487_sub (assembly GCA_031378395.1). GTDB lineage: Bacteria > Cyanobacteriota > Cyanobacteriia > Pseudanabaenales > Pseudanabaenaceae > Pseudanabaena. The sequence continues at coordinate 4,090 of JANNDZ010000410.1, read as the reverse complement.
CTGAAGATGTTAGTTCTTCTTGGCATGACTTATCCCTTATGAATTTTGGGGATACAGAAATTTCCTATGCAGATTTCGCAGCCTTATCCCCAGATACAAAACCTGATATGGATTTAGATATGAGTGCTATTAATACTAGCCAAGTTGACATTCAGCTTGACACGAAGGGAAATGATGCAACTATTCGCATTCCTTTAAATCATTTAGAAATGCTGGGGGATTTGTCAGAAGAATTATTAGTGCGTAAGGGAAGTTTAGATATTTATTTAGGTGAAATTAAAACGCTGTCGGGGCAGGCTCAAAACCATTTACAGTCATTAGAATATAACGCAGATAGCCGTCAGAACCAGACTGCGATCGCGGGGTTGCAAAATGCAGTTGAGCAGATTGTGAATGTGCTTGCCCTCACTGAGCAGCAAACCTATGCAATGAGTCAGGATGTTAATCATTTAAGAAAAAACCTGCGACAAGTCCTTAAACACCCAATTTCCAGTCTGGTGACAAGGTTTCCACGCATCTTGCGCGATTTGTCTCCACAGTATGGCAAGCAAGTAGAGCTAGTTGTCCAAGGTGCTGGAGTAGAAGTTGAGAGGTTAATTTCTGAAACAATCGCTGAGCCACTTGAGCTCTTACTAAGGAATGCCTTTAAACATGGAATTGAATCTCCCCATGAACGCCAACTACAGGGAAAAGCACCGCAAGGAAAAATTGAATTTATAGCAACTCAAACTGATGAAAGTACGATCATCAGAGTTAGTGATGATGGTTGCGGCATTGACATAGAAAAGATCCGTCATCAGGTTGAACAATCGGCTGCGATCGCAGGTATGTCAGGTTTCTCAACAATGGATATGAGTGATGAGCAATTAATCAATTTGATTTTTGAGCCAAGCTTTAATCTCGTACATAGTAATTCAGAAACTGGAGCTAAATTAAGTGATGTAAGAAAGAAGCTGCGAGGGCTTGGGGGAAATATTTCGGTGCAGTCGCAAAAGGGCAAAGGCACTCAATTTACGCTGGTTTTACCGAATGTACTTTCCTTAATTCGTGTACTGCTAATTGATGTTAATCAAATGTGCCTAGCCATTCCTAGTAAAATGATATTGGAAGTAATCCACTGCGATTCTCCTGATCTTGATCCTAAAGAGCAAGAGACCTTAATGTGGCGCGATCGCATACTGCCCATAGTTCGACTCAATTCATTACTAAAGTTAAATTGCCGCCATAGCTTGAGCCAATCCAGTTTGCAATCGAGCAACCAATCTCCGAAATCAACAAATTCACCTGAAAGTCAGAAACCCTCTCAAGCTGTACCTTCGCTTTTAGTTATCCATTACGAGAATGATCTTTTTGCTTTACAAACTGATGGTTGCTGGCATGATCAAGAAGCCACATTTCATCAAATTGAAGGTAACATTTTCCTTCCACACATTTTTCTCGGCACAGTTATTTTGGGAAGTAATCAGGCTGTGGCTTTGCTCAATCCTGCTGAATTAGTTAGCCAATGTTTGCGATCTGATACTCCTGTTTCAGGCTCTCAAGAAATTTATTCAAATTTTGAAAATTTGAGTAGTCTATCAGATTTTTTTAGTGCAGGTGATACATCACCATCTCTTTCTATCACATCAGCAGATAATAACTCAGGACGAGACTTGGTTCGAGCTCCTGAGCCTGAAAATTTGGAAAGCTCAGGACTATTTACCAGTGAGATAGTGAAATCTCAGGTAAGGCGATCGCATCAGCCTAGAGTATTAATTGTGGAGTCTTCGGCTAATGTGCGGCGCTATTTAGCGATGACGCTTACCAAGTCTGGCTTTTTGACTGAACAAGTTCAGGATGGAAAAGAGGCGATCGCATTTCTCAAAAACTGCTTAGAGATAAAGACAAAAATTGACGTGGTAATCACCGATTTAGAGATGCCTCACATGGATGGATTCAAGCTATTATCGAGTGTTCTTATGGATGATGATCTACAAAATTTACCAATCATTGTACTCACTGCGAAGAACAATGAAAATGATCGGAAGTTAGCTTTAGATCTGGGTGCGAAAGCATATTTTTGTAAACCATATCGAGAACAAGAACTCATTGAAAAATTGCACCAAGTTATTTCCTAAGCATTCTGTGCCGCCCGTGCAGTGAATGGTGCTAGCTTCTGTTTTCATTTTTTAAATAGGCTAATGCTAAACAGTCGCTAGTTTAGGCTACCAAAGATGAAAGACGGCGCTACGCACCGTCTTTCATCTTTGGCTTTCATCAAAGTGGCGACAGCTATTATGTAGCGTAGAATACAACATAGCTATACATATTTTACATATGGTGATTTGAGTAAATTATCAAAATTTATAATTTGAGACATGGTTTCTAAGTATTTACATTGGGGGGGCTAGTTCAATTTTTATGCAATAGAACTAGAACTTTAGACTGGTAATTCAGTAAAATTTAGCACTTCAATTCCATGCAAGGCAGTCTCAATAATCCATATAATTCATTACAGGTTATTGCTCAAAGAGAGCTGACAGGATGCCTGTCAATATATTGCCCACAAGACGAATCGATTGGCTGGCAGCTATATGTTGGCGGATCTCGGCTGTATTTTGCTACAGCCATAGGTTCTAGCCCTGACCGCTTTGGATTGCTTTGGCAACAAATAAAACCTGATTTACCATTGCCAAGATTTAGTCCAGATAAATCAGAATATGAAAGTTTGTACGAATGGCAATTGGAGCATCATCTCTCTCTTACCGACTTTCGTCGAATTTTGCTTGGTTTATCTAGAGAAGCTCTCATTCATGCGATTGCACATACCAAAGCCTATATTAAATTTGAATCTAATGTCTGCATAAAACCTGTACTTATTGCTGCCCCATTATCAGACATAATTAAGCCTGTCGATGGTCATGTTCGCTTTTGGCAAAAAATACGTCCCAAAATTTCCTCTCCATTTTCGCGAATCTATCTTGAACGCAGTAAAATTAGAGAATTCAGCGACTTTTGGGAAAATACTAATAATGTTCTCGCAAATCAAAGGGAAACTGCACCATCTCACAATATAAAACTACAAAATGTAAGCTTAGCAGTTTGGTTGAACATCTTAGATCAGAAACTCAGCATCTACGAAATTTGTCGCCAACTGGCGATAGAACCACATGTTTTGTCAGCATGGTTGATTCCATTGATCTCCAAAAAAACTTTGGAGGTTTTTCCTTCAACGATAAATCCTGAAATCAACCCTCAAGCTCCCACTGGTCCATTGATTGCCTGTATTGATGATAGTCATACAGTTCAGCGTCAGGTAAAAATGGTACTCGAAATGTCTGGATTTCAGGTGTTGGGAATTACTGACCCGACTAGTTGTCTCACTTCTTTAGTAAGACAGAAGCCCGCATTAATTTTAATGGATATTACTATGCCAGAAATTGATGGTTATGAACTCTGTACGATGTTACGTCAATCACGACATATGCGAAATGTGCCAATTGTCATGTTTACGGGTCGAGATGGACTGATCGATCGCATGAGAGCACAACTTGCAGGAGCAAATGACTATATTACTAAGCCAGTAAACGCAGACAAACTAATTACCAAAGTTCAGCGACTACTTCAAAGCAACAAAACACTAAGTAATCAACTTACTAGTGACATTTCATAACACCAAACAAGACCAAAAATCACTAAAGACTCTATGAAAACAGTACTCGTTGTTGAAGACGGACATGCAGAACAACAACTTATTTCCAGTCTGCTATTACGTTCTGGCTTTGATGTTGTTTTGCAGGGAAATGCTGAAGATGCTTGGCAATGGTTATCAAGTCATGTTCCACCGAATTTGATTGTCTTAGATGTGATTATGCCAGGCCAAAGTGGTCTAGATCTATGTCGTACCATTCGCAATGAGGATAAGCTCAAGCAAATTCCCATCATCTTTTGCACTTCTAAGGATCAAGAATTTGATAAATTTTGGGCTTTACGACAAGGCGGAAATGCCTATTTGACGAAGCCTTTTGCTCCGAAACAACTACTAGAAACGGTTTATCAACATGTTAATTAAATCCAAATCTGTTGTGGGGGGGGGGGCGCCCCCCCCCAC
>JANNDZ010000062.1:0-7226 GCA_031378395.1 Pseudanabaena sp. OTE_75_metabat_487_sub | reverse complement strand
TTGTCGTTGCAGGTATTCTCCAATTACAAAATGGAGCGCCGATCGCACCATTACCAGATGCTCCTAAGAAATAAAAAAAGCCTCGCATTGCGAGGCTTTTTTTATTTCTTACTGACGTTACGTGGAACGTAGATTGTAGACCTCTTGCTGCTAGCGAGACAGGGCAACCACGGGGGGGATTGCCCCTACCCTAAATTTAGAGGTTACCGTAGGGGCTGCGCCCCCGTGCCAGCCCTAGACCTACGCTATGACAGGAATTCTTTCCAAGTATATCAGTTCTTAAAAAGCTTAAAGCCTCAAGAGGCAAAGTGACCGCTATGCGGTCACTTTGGACTTTAGTTTTAGAACTTAGATGAGGCATTGATATTATTAGGTTGTTCTAAAGCCGTAATCTGCTTTTGTACTGAAGGGGAATACAACCGTAAGTAGTTCCAATAATTACCAAAAACCTTAGAGACGTAATCTCTAGTTTCGTCATAGGGAATATTATTCACAAACTCATCAGGATCTCCCAAACCTCTCGATTCTACCCATCGACCGATCGCACCAGGGCCTGCATTATAGCTAGCAACTGCAAGCATGGAGTTATCACTAAAGCGGCTGTGAGTATAGTCCAGATACCAAGTTCCAAAATTGATATTATCTTCGGGTCTGTCCAGATTATAGCTATTCACGCCCTTTTTGCTGGCAATCCATGAGCCTGTATCTGGCATAATTTGCATCAGCCCGATCGCACCTGAACGAGAACGAATTTGAGCCTCAAAGCGGGATTCTTGACGCATCAAACCAATAACGAGTGCTGGAGACAGTTTGCGATCGCGTGACCAGTTAGAGATGATATCCCAGTAATGAAAGGGATAGAGAGAGCGTATATATGCGGGATGCTGCTTGAGTTGGGCGATTTCGGCTTTTTGAGAATTTGTAACATCAATCCAATTCAAGCTTTCCAAAATTTTAATACCAATCAAGTTGTCTAAATTGGCAACACGCAAAACTCCATCAGTAAATATTTCCTTGGGTTCAAGATTTCGCTTACCACGCAATTCTGACACCCATTGCGATCGCGCATCCCGATCTAGACCGAGAATATATAGCTCTTGTAGTTTTGCCGAACCCGCAGGCAAAGCTACTCTTGCACTAGGTAATGCGATCGCTGGTGCGATGTAACGCGCTGTGGTAAAAGTTCCCACATTCCAACCTAGAGAACTCGCCGATCGCCATGCGTAATAGGAATCGGGGTGTTGACGAATCGCAAACTCAAAAAACATCTTAGCTTTAGCTTTATCGCCAATTTGATTAGCCCATTTACCTGCCCAGAAGCTAGCTTCGGCTGCGGAGGTACTGTCAGGACTATTGGCAATTAAGGCTTCAACCGTGGCGATCGCATTCTTGATCTGTCCACCACGCCCTTGACCTTTGGCAATACGCCAACGCAATTCACCAGCATCATCACTACTACCATAGCGACTTAGCAATAGATTACGAGCGTCGCTTGCGGCTTTGGGACTATCAAGCTTATCTTGCAAGATGGCAGCCTTAATCCCTAGGGCTTCGCCTGAGGTGTCGGGATAGCTAGTGACAATGCGATCGGTTGCAGCGATTGCAACTTCAGGCGATCCAATTTGCGTAATCCGAATCAGAGCGCGAGGAGCTTGAGGACTTTGAGGGAATTGCTGAACAACGCGATTGTAAGCGACTATTGCTGAGTCGAATTGTTTGCCACGATGCAGGCTGCGAGCGTAATTGTAGGCAGTTATAGGATTTACAGTTGCACGAGTGTAGGCATTGGCAGCTCTGCCAAATTCAAAATTGTTGTAGTATCCATCCGCGATCGCCCACCATTGGTCAGATGTGAGTGAGGGTGAACTGGCAGCTAGACGATTTAAGATCGGGACAATCTCTTTGTAATCACTAAAATAAGTCGCCAGATGCGCCATCAGATCGACTCGATTTGGATCTTGGGCTAGTAAGCGCAGTGCGACTTCTTGCGATCGCGGATGAGCAGGAAATTTTTGTAAAAGCTGTTGATTTTGTCCTAAAGCAAACATTGCTTCAGCAGATGCAGGACTATCAGGGAACTTGGCTAACAGTTGCTCCCAAGTTGCTTTTGCTGATTGGAGATCACGCAGTTGGGTTTGGGCAAGTGCACGTTTGAGCAAAACATAGTCAGCTAAAACTGGATACTCAGTTTCCAATTTATCAAGAGCAGCGATCGCTTCGCGAGGTTTGCGGTTGTTGAGATGAATATCCGCAATTACCAGACGAGCGCGAATACGATCAGTATCGGTACTACTAGAACTTTGTTGTTTAGCCTGAGTTTCTAATTTGGCGAGTCTTTGATCAAGGGGAGAGTAAGTAAGTGGATCAAAGGATTTGCTATCTCGGTTATTTCCTAAGCTTGCATTCAGAGTAATATCTGAGTCAGAAGAAGCGGTAATTAGTGGGGCGCTTGCTCCTGCTAATGTAGCACTGAGCATAAGCACGATAGACCAACGCATTAATTTTCTCATCCCGATACGTTCTTGATGTTCAGCATCCTAGCATTTTTCACAGGATGACTTATAGCACTTTTAGCGAAGTATAGAGGAAAAAAATAAGAGGCGAGGCAATTGCGTCGTCTCTTATTTTTTAGGATTTATGCTTTTGTTTTCTCAAGTACAAAATTACTAAGCGATCGCTGTACTGAACTCTAATCATTCCTAACTAGCCATTCTTGAATATTTGTTTCTAAGTTCCCAATATCTTCAGGACAGAATTTGCGAATGCGATCGTAACGATTAGCCGCTTCTTCTGCGAGAATTCCTCTACCTTGACATCTTGCTGTTAATAGCGATCGCTGTTCTGCAAATTGCACGAAATATCCTTTTTTAGATTTCCTCTCAGCACGAATGTCCGACCACTTCCAATCCTTGGGAAGATCGCTACATCCTGCCAAAACCAATACTTCTAACTCTTGCCAAGCATTTTCGCCTATAAACTTTTTGGGCTTTTGATGGTTCTCTGCTAAAAATTCTTGCGCTCGTTTTTCAAGTCCATCAAGCTTTGCCCGTCTATCTTCATTGCCATCGCGATCGACACATACCAAAAACAAGTCGGTCATTCCGCCATATCTTTGCAAAATTTCTTGAATCTTTTCCCATCTCAGGGCTTCAGCATGACCTCGGAGGCGTGGATTTTTGCAGACAGTAATTTTTGCTTTTGGCTTACCGATCGCTGTCATCATCGCTCTGACAATCGGTAGCACCATACTCTCATCATTGACAAAATCCTCAAGAATAATCAGAACATTCATGCGTTCTGCACCTCTTCATCTTCGAGGAAATACATCGCATCTTCTAGCCATCCTGAATCTAGTAAGCTCGATAAGCCTTCATTGACAACAAGTTCCCTAGCGTTGGGAATGTCCATAATTTTAGTTATGCGTGACTCGGTGCGATCGCCTATTCGATACATTAAAGAAGCATATTCAAGGCTTTCAGGGCTTAAGAAATTCAACAAAAGCGGTGAGTGAGTAGTAATCACAATTTGCATTGAGCCATTTGATACTTCTTGCTCCATTAGTTGCAGCAATAAGCTTAAACGATTGGGATGAATGCCGTTTTCAGGTTCTTCAAAAAAGTAAAAGCGCGATCGCTGATTACCCAAAAGTGCTGCCAACAATCCTAAAAATCGCAATGTTCCATCGGATGCGCTATAAGCCGTAGTTTTTTGTCCGCTAGCCTCTTCGATTCTCAGTAGAACTTTGCCTGTAAAGTCTTCGGGAAAGTCAAAATCTTTGGCATCCATTGGCGTTAGAGATTGCAACCAATCCAATAAAATTGCCTTACGAGTTTCGTCGCGACAAATATCCAACATGACCGATGACAAATTTTCACCGCGATCGCCTAAAGTATTTTGTCCCGCGAACGATGGCAGTCTCATCAAATCTGGACTAAGCTCTAAGAACCTCATGTCACTTATGGCAGTTAAAGCAAGTCCACAAAATTTCTTAGCAATTGAATTGGCAAAATCTTCTCTACTATCTCCTCCCTTTAGTTGAACGCCTTCCGCAATCTGTGAAAGTACAGGAATATAGTTGTCTAAATGATTAAGAGTTCCAAAATTATAATCTTCCCAATAATCATAAAAAGCAACTTTATTTGTATTAGGATAAGAAAAGAAATTTCTGTTAAACCTAGTTTTAAAAATAGGATATTCTTTTTGCTTACACTTTAAATATTCCACAATAATGTATGGAACTGGGTTCTCTAATTTAATTTCAATTCGATAATCCATGTCATATTGTGTGTCGCCATCATTGACAGAAAAGGAAATAGCGATCGCAAAAGAATCAGCCCCACAATAAGCTATTTCCTTTGTACCGCCGCGAATACCACGCCATTGCAGCACACCACCTTCACCATACTTCTCGCCAATAATTTCAGCAATACTATAACCTCGCGAGATACCATGCAAAAAACGAAATGCGTCGCGAATATTGCTCTTACCTGAAGCATTTGTTCCGACTAAAACCGTCAAATCTCCAAGCGAAAGCTCGGCATTTTTAAAACTTTTAAAATTTTCTAAACGCAAACTCTTTAGCATTGAAATACTCAATAAGTAAGTTGTTGGAATTAAACGTAGGATGGGTTAGCGATAGCGTAACCCATCATTAACAACTAATTGATGCGTTACGTTGCACTAACACATCCTACATTTAATTAAGCTTTCCTACTTATAAGTCATTAACCCTTCGTTTTTTCAAGCACAAAGCTGCTGAGCGATCGCTGTACCGAAACAATCGGAATTTGGTTGATCGCCTCTGTTGCAAAAGCATAGGTTAGCAAATTCGCGGCACTCTCAGCATCAATTGCCCGACTTTGGAGATAGAAGATTTCCTCAGCATCGAGTTGACTGACAGTCGCACCGTGAGCACATTTGACATTATCTGCAAAAATCTCTAATTGGGGTTTAGTGTCCACTCGCGCTTTGGGCGATAACAAGAGATTGCGACTTAGTTGTGCGGAATCAGTCTGTTGCGCTAACTTCGCAACTTGGATTTTGCCATTAAAGACAGCATGGGAGCGCCCTGATGCAACACATTTATGTAGCTGCTTACTGGAGCCATGTGGATAGTTGTGAGCGATTACAGAATGAGTATCTGCAAGCTGATCGCCATCGACAAACGCTAACCCAGTCAGCGAGGTTTGCGTTTGTTCAGCCATTTGATGCACGATCAAATTCTGGCGAGAGATCTTCGCACCGATGCTGATCGATTGATTTTTATAGCTACTATTTCGAGCTTGAGCGATCGCAGTCATATTGATATGCACCGCCTGATCACCTTGCCACTGCACCTTGGTATGATTGACTTCTGCACCTTCAGCAAGCCAAACTTCTGTTACCGTATTAGTAAAATAGGTTTGAGAATCAATTCCCACAAAAGTTTGAATAAAAGTCAAATTACTATGGCTTTCAGCAATTACCAAACAGCGCGGCTGAGTTATTAAGGTTGCGCCAGCCTGTGGTGCAGATACAAACAAAAGCTGGATCGGCTTTTCGACGACTAGATTTTTGGGGACGAGCACAATTGCCACATCCTTCATACAAGCTGTATTCAGGCTCGTAAAATAATCATTTGCATCGGGATGTTGAGCGAGGTGCGATCGCAGTTTTGGCAGAATGCGATCGCCAAGAGTTGCCAATGTGCCAAGAACTAAGCCCTGTAAAGCGCCCGTTGTATCTGAGAACTTCTCGCTATACTGACCATTCACAAATACAATCAAATTTCCTGATGCTTCAGGAGCCGAATGTTTCGCAATTAATGCTGCGACATCATCTGATGTCGCCAACTGATTGGCGAAAGTTAGACTTCCCAAAGAGGAAACATCGGTATATTTCCATTCTTCATCTTTGGTGGTTGGGAAAGAAAGATTTGATAGGCGATCGCAAGCCAATTGGCGAATTTCGCTCACAAACTGATCGGTATCTGTGGCTGTTGCGATCGCAGTACTTAACCCGATAACTTGGGAAGTAAGCTTTTTGCTGTCAACAGCCAATTTACTGCGAGTGCTTAATGCACCCTTCAATTCCTGTTGATCTTCTACTTGTTCAAAAACTTGAATAGTCATTATACCAACACCGCCTCTTCTTCTTTGAGCCAGTCATAGCCCTTTTCTTCTAGTTCCAGAGCCAAGTCTTTGCCACCTGTGAGAATGATTTTGCCATTTTCCATAACATGAATGAAGTCGGGGATAATGTAATTGAGCAAGCGCTGATAGTGGGTAATCACTAGTGAAGAATTAAGAGGAGTTGAGAGCTTATTCACTCCGCCAGCGACAATTCTCAAGGCATCGATATCCAAACCTGAATCTGTTTCATCGAGAATCGCCAAGGTCGGATCGAGAATAGCCATTTGCAAAATCTCATTGCGTTTCTTCTCACCACCAGAGAACCCTTCGTTAACGCTGCGACTCAAGAAACTAGGATTCATTTCTACGATTTCTAGCTTTTCTTGAATAAAGTCATCAAAATCGATGATATCGAACTCCTCTAAACCTTTGTGCTTTCTCAAGTTGTTGTAAGACAATCGCAAGAAATCAGAATTAGTCACCCCAGGAATTTCTAATGGGTATTGAAAAGCTAAAAATATGCCTTCTCTCGATCTAATTTCTGGTGCTAAATCTAATAAGTTTTCACCCTTATAAATAATCTCACCGCCAGTGACCGTATAAGCAGGATGTCCTGCTAATACTTTCGAGAAGGTACTTTTACCAGAACCATTTGGTCCCATAATCGCATGGACTTCACCTGCCTTAATCTCCAGATTAAGCCCCTTTAAAATCTCGACTCCACCAACTTCCGCAGTCAAGTTTTTGACTGATAAAATCACTTCACTATTTTCGACAATCATTAATTTTCTCTTAACAGTTAACTTCAATTGTAATACTTTTTGTTCAATATCTATACCTCAGGACAATTACATGGCGCTAATCGGCTCACTTTTTAACTCCTGATTTAGATCGATTTCGCTAATAATTGGTAGATGGTGTACCAGTCTTAATCCCAAAAGAACCCAATCTTCAAAGACCGACTGCACCTCATATTCACATTCTCGTAGAGTTTTTCCGAATGCAATCACCCCTTGACAACTGGGAATGCGTCCAACAAAGGAGTTATCCTCTAACTTGTCATAGGTTGCTTGAATTAGAGCTTGCTCTACATAATCGCTAAGAATAAATTTAACA
>JANNDZ010000407.1:0-2314 GCA_031378395.1 Pseudanabaena sp. OTE_75_metabat_487_sub | reverse complement strand
GAGAAGCCTCGCAATCAGGTCTCCTGCACCATACTGTATAGCGTGATCAATTAGAATATTTCTCTGATTTAGCATATGACGATAATGACAATCCTCCATATGTAGATCAAAAGCATGTTTGCTAATTTCTCTTGCTATTGATTGGGGCGTTACTAGTTTTTCTGGCAGTTTTAATGGACTCATTTTCCTTTCTTATATATGTAATCAACCTGGAAATAGCAGTAACTGTAGCTTTTGCGGAAGCTTTTGAAGCTCTGACAATTTACTAATATCACAGTCCTCATAGATTCCACCACAATTCTTAGCTAGTTTCCGCAGGAACTCTTTGGCGTGATTATCGCCATCATCGCCTACGAAAAAGCAGCTAATACTACAACCTATTCCTTCTGCTGCTTCAAAAGCAGCAGATTCGGAATCAGGACAACCATCGCTAATCAACAGTATTTTTCGCGGACATTCTTGACCTGCGCGGAGTAGTCCAAGAGCCATATTTGTGCCTCCATCAGCAACTAGATTACTGCTGTAGTTTATTAACTTAACTGACGAATTGAAACCTATATTGCAGGGGCACCAAGGTAAAGTCGTTAAAATATCCTGGACGATCGATATCTTTGTTTGTCCTGATTCTGTCTTCTCAGCCATGCTCCCACTGCAATCTATTAATTGCAGATCGAAGGCAGAAGAGCCTTGCCCGGTGGCGCGGCTAGCCCTGGCTTGGCTGTCCGCGCTGGGCTTTGATTTACTTGCAGCAGCTAAGATGGCTGCGATTGGATTAACTAGTTCACCCATTTTTTTATTGCCTCAAGATTCGATCGATTTCAGTTTGTCTTTCTTTGGCTCCACCACTCGCCGTACTCGGTTAGCTGGTCGTCGTCACTCCCACTCAGTTGGATCTGTTGGAATATAGCCGTCTATGTCTGCGTATGACGGTGGAAATTGATGACCTAAATTAGTGAAATGGTAGCTCATGATGCTTCCTCCATTGCCTTTAAATAAGCATCTAAGTGTCTCTGATTCGGAATTCCATCGAAGTCATCGATTTCATTTGCATTAAATGAAATCGAATTCCATTTTTTGCAGATTTGGGCAAATAGAGCTTTGATTTGCTCTTTTTTGGCAGTGGTGAATTTCTCATCACCAGACATCAATGTATCGAGCCTCGCTGTGCATACAATTTTACCTGGAGGGTATTTGTTAGTACCCGTATGATAGTACTCAATCATGCTTTTATCGTTGGTATCATTTAAGTATATCCGTTTGTCATCGCCCTTAGACCAAACAGCGATCGACCAATATATGTTTGGATCAATTCCGAGTTGGAGTAGTGCTTTTTGGATTGCAAGCTTACTCTCCCAAGTATCTTGCACAGTGGATTTTTTGGAGTCGGGCGCTTCCTTCCCAAATTTCGCGGCAACATCAGCCGCTGCCTGTTTTCTAGCATCTTCAGCTATTTTATCTAGCTGGATTTGCTGCTGCCGATTGACCTCCGATTGATAAGCTTCTCGCTTGATATTCTCAATCTGTTGGGCATCAGCCGCAACGCCTTTAAACTCTTTGTCCAGCTTGCGCCTAGATGCTTCTGTAAACAAATGCCTCACTAAATCTAGTAGTTGAGCATCGTCCAACCCTTTCATTAAATCGTCGTACATTTTTTACTCCTTGTTTTCAATCAGAATTGGTGCAGGTGGTATTTCCAGGAAAGAAACTGCGTACTGCTGATCAATATTCATAGCTTCTAGAATCTTGGCTTTATTCCAAGATTTTTTGATTTCTGCCTCTCTTGTCTGAGCTACAGTAATGAGATCATCTTTAGAATATTTCAGCAGTGAGGCTTTGGTGTTCTCGATTGCATTTCTCACGCTGGTTTCGTGAAAGTCGATTGCTGCCTGATTTTGAGCTGCTTTTATCTGCTCAAATTTTTGCAGATAGGGGGCAATATCAACGCCGATCGCAATGAGTTTGTCAGCATACTTGCCAAACCACTCAATCAACTTCTCAAAGGGACGATAATTATTGGCGTTGAAGCCATCACCTGCACGGCTAATACCCATATTTAATTCTTCTGGCTTTTTCATCAGCCGTATCAGGTCATCCTCCAATCGATATTTCTCGATTTCAGATATCCAGTCATTCCAGCCGCTTGCTATATTTGCAAGCATGAAATCAACAGAGATCGCAGTTAATATCACACCATCAATTACAACAGTGGAAATATTATTTCCACTGTTGTAGCTTTTTCTAGCCAGGTATTTTTTGCCTCCGTTATTTAAAGCCGCAGAAACACCATTTGTGAAGGTTTCTAGTAGATTAAGTT
>JANNDZ010000039.1:0-18003 GCA_031378395.1 Pseudanabaena sp. OTE_75_metabat_487_sub | reverse complement strand
CTGAAGGTATAGCGGCTTTTATTTTGCTATAAGCAAAATAAAAGCCGCTATACCTTCAGTCGTTATGCGTTCTATGGTGTTGTCGTTACCGTCAAGACTTGTGGCGGTGTAGCATCAGCAGGATATAGAAAATCAAACTGGACAACTCTGCGATCGCTTGGGGGCATCGTCAAGGTCACCAAAGACTTGCCACGTTCACCACGCCGCATCATCAAATGTACATAGCGCGATTGGGCTAAGCCTCTATCATCACGAAACCTGACCCGAACCGAACCTCGAAAAAACACATCATCAGGTAATGGCTCAAAAAACTGTAAGCCACCAACAGGTTTATCATATTTGATCGGGTTTTGGAATGAGAGCGTGACCGTTTTCGTTTCGTTAGTTGGATTATGCAGAGGTAACGTCAAGTTATACTGCACGCCGTAATTACCGTGAGCAGAATAGGCGGTGTCAGGATATCGCACTTTCAACGGCGCAGTTTGGACTTGACCTGTGCCCATAGTGCCGTACTGCAACAGACTCAATCCGTAGGAATAAGATTCACCAGATTTAGGGATAGCTAAATCATTACTATCTTTATCTGTTAAATTTCCAAACCATTGCGAACCAAGCTGAACACCAGCCACCCGACTATATTCAAAGAATCCTTCTGTTCGATCTGGGGGGGTTGGTACAACATCACGAGGTTTGGCAAGTTCTCCATTTTTGAGAATGTTTTCCCATTCTTCAAGATTGGGAGCGCGTTCGTTTCCACCTGGCTCAAGACGACTATAGAGAGCAAGCGTTGCGACATAAATCTTGCCGTTGCTACGTAAACGGGATAAACCCGATCGCCCATTTAATGGCGGCTCTAATTCTTTGACAGGGATTGGGATATTCATCAACATCCGACTTTGCTTAGGCGGAATCACAATTTGAGCAGGAAAAATATTCTGACGACGACCACGCAAAATATCGAGCATTGCGCGATCGCCTGGTCCGCGATAGGTTTCGCCATTATTATTGAGGCTGTAGTTGGGCGCATCGTAAAAGGGTGCGTCGGGCTGACTGAGATAGCTGGCTCCGAGCAAGGTGTCAATAGTTACGGGCTGATCGGTTGGGTTATAGGCGATCGCACCAATATATAAAGTTCTCAAATCAACTGGTGGTGGCGCTTTGGAAATATGGTGTGTGAATAAGTCAAAGCGTCCTTCAAAGGGAAAGTTTAAATGTGCCTTTGGATGAGCCATGCCTTCAGGTGGGAAAGCTGAAAGCAAAATTCCTTCTGTTTGAACAATTTCAGGACTATTGCTATTAAACATCGGCACGTCATCAAGCTTTCCCATCAATGGACGCATTTCTTGTCGTTCTAAAATGATTTGGCGTTGGCTGGCAGCTTGAGCAACTTTGCTAGTTGAATCAGGAACATTTGCCGAGTTAGTTGCGGGTAAGACTGGTGAAATCGGAGTCAATAACGACATTAGAAAAGCTGTCAACATAGGCTTTTAGCATTCAAAGTTTGAGGCAATTTTATATGATAAACGCGATCGCAGCGCTTTGCGCTCAAGCCCCAACCAATAATTTTTAAGATTCTTCAGGGATTGAGATATTTCGCTTTGCAAGTTCTTCAACAAAGATTTTCAGGCTAGGATTCTCTGGGTAAAGTTTTAATAAGGAATTTTGGTTAGCATATTCCATAGAAATTCTTTGATAATATTTATGATCTTTTGCTCTGAAATTTGGTAAATCTCGCTTTAGGAGATTGAGGCAATCATCAATTTCTTCTTTTTGATCTGGAAGACATAAGGGAAGTAGCCAACATTCTATGGAGTGAACTGCGATCGCAAAAATAATTTTATCTGCATACTGATCATAAAAATCTTCACCAATTAACGATCTAAATTTATTTACTACTTTCGCAATTAGCTGTTCAGGTGTAAGCAATTCTCCATTTTCGTTATGATGAGGTATACCAAAAGTTTCCTTTGGCGAGACATCAGTATCAATATGAATAATGACATACTCATTCTCTTGAAATGCTTTTTTGAATTGTTCTGACTTGCAATATTTTAGAACTCTTGTCCAACCTGCGGGAGGTTCTTTCGTATTAGCAATAGTATCTCTAGGCTGAAGCCAAGCAACTTTGATGTCAGGGTTATTAAAATATCCAGCTAAGATATTGGTAATAACTCTCTTATCAGTAACTCCCTCAACGATTCCTGCAAAAGTACGCTTTTTCATGTTAGAAATTATCTGGAAGTCCTCCAATGTAACCATTCATAAATGCTTCCGACAATGGTACAGGATCTTCATCTTCTAATGGTTGTGGTGGAAATATGCGTTCTGCTTTTGTATGACCATAAATATTGCGATAAATAGTAAAAAGCCGCTGCTCATCGTCACTTAAATCTAGACCATCTAAGACCGCAGGATTGTGAGTTGTAAATATAACTTGCTTATCGTATTTTTTTGCTAGTTTAACTAATTCTTGGATTATTCTTGTACATAGCTTAGGATTAAGTGCATTCTCAATGTTGTCAATCGCAAAAAACTTTGGCGTATCATCACTGACAAATAGCGCAAAGTAAAACATCAAAAATAAAAAACCTTCATTAGAGCTTCTTTGATTGAAATAAGGTAATTCTTTATCTAAATAACGATCCTTAACCTGAATACTTCTCTCTAATTCAGAATCAGCAGACATTTTAAAATCATCAAACCAATCAATTAGTTCAAGTCTTTGTTTGATTTCATTAATTTTTTCTGGCGTATTACTTAAAACTCTTAACAGCTTAATTAAACCTTCTCCCTTAGTCCCTAATGGTTGAACTTGACCCTCTCCAGCAAAAGTTCGCAACAGAGAGTTCTCTGGAGAGTAAATTAGAAAACTTTCTAAATTTAAGCTGCTTTGTTTAAAATCATTTGATATTTGACCTATAAGTTCTTGAATGCTAAACGTAATTTGCTCTTCATTAATTTGCATTTTATTAGCAATATGTTGATTCATATAATCTGAAAAGGGATTATCGGTTTTTGTGTTAAACAGATCTATTGTTAAGGTTTGTTTGTTCGAGGTATTTAATGTTTTTCCATTTTCATAAAAAGTGTTTATTTTAGTCCAATTAGAGTAAGGTTTGTTTTCATTCTGGATTACAAAGTTTAATAAAGTTTTATCAATCCCTTTTAAGTTTATTTCGATATGCTTTGTAGTATTTTCTTTGGAAAAAGCCGATCGCATAAATTCTGGCTCGGTAACTCTGATTCCCCTAGGATGCAAAAACTCATTATCTAACTTGTTGCCAGCCGCAGCACCAGCTAACGCGATCGCTTCTAAAATATTGCTTTTCCCACAGCCATTTTCACCAATAAACACATTAACCCGACCCAAACCGATCTTGAGACTTTGGATGGACTTGTAGTTCTCGATTTGAACTTCGGTAAACATAGGTTTATGGCTGCAAGTAGCACTTTAGCTATAGCTTAGCATTCTGGCACGTAAGCATAGCTCCTTATATCGGCTTTCCAAAAATTTGCGTTAACAAGATCTTCTCGCTCCTTAAAATAGCGATCGTGTAAATCTTGATTAGAAAAATCTAAAGGTTGGGGCATAAGTTCACGATAACTGCTCTAAATCAACGCATCAGCAAACATCTAAAATATTAAGGCTAAGTCTGAGATTTAGTAAAGTCATTGCATTTTGCGAATTTCTGTGACAATGACTTTAGACGATGATGATTAATTATGTTTGATACAGAAGATAAATCAGGAGACAACTCTTGCTGATTGGGCTGATTAAGGAACATATTGAAATAACTGTGGGCATTTGTGGTGGAAAAACGCGCATTGCAGGACATCGTATCAAAGTCCAAGATATTGCAATTTGCTGTGAAAGATTAAATATGTCACCTGCGGAAATTGTGAGTAATTATCCCAGCATTGGTTTAGCAGATGTTCATGCCGCTCTAGCCTACTACTACGATCATCGCGTAGAAATTAATTGTCAAATTGAAGAGGGCGAAGCGTTCGCAGAAGAGATGCGAGCTAAAAATCCTTCCCTATTACAACAAAAGTTAAAAGAACGCGGGATGAACTATGATTCGCTTTCATCTTG
This sequence comes from Pseudanabaena sp. OTE_75_metabat_487_sub, assembly GCA_031378395.1. Classification (GTDB taxonomy): domain Bacteria; phylum Cyanobacteriota; class Cyanobacteriia; order Pseudanabaenales; family Pseudanabaenaceae; genus Pseudanabaena. The sequence goes on along the minus strand of JANNDZ010000039.1, from coordinate 13,910 downwards.
ATGAAAATGTTAGTATTGCGATCGCAACCTCTAAACACATCAACTAACTAATGTTCGTTACTCCTACATCCCATCAGGCGATACAATCGTTTACATAGTAGATAACGAATCGCAAAGTAAAATTCACAGCAATTTATGGCAGTAATCATTGATGGCAAGGCTCTTGCAAAGAAAATGCAAAAGGCGATCGCGGAAGAAGTCGCGCAGCTCCAAACTGAATATGGTCGTCCTCCAGGGTTAGCCGTGCTGATGGTGGGCGACAATCCTGCCAGTGCCGCCTATGTTCGCAATAAAGAAACTGCCTGTCATAAGTCGGGGATTGCCTCCTTTGGCAAACAATTCCCTGCTAGTGTCACTCAAGCAGAATTAGAGCAAGTTATTGATGAACTAAATGCTGACGATCGCGTAGATGGTATCTTGATCCAGTTGCCTTTGCCAGAAAATTTAGATGCGATCGCCCTCTTAAATCGCCTTGATCCTGATAAAGATGCCGATGGTCTGCACCCGAATAACCTTGGCAAATTAGCGAGAGGTGAAGTTGGCTTGCGGAGTTGCACACCTGCGGGAGTGATGGAGCTATTAGCTGAAGCAAAAATTGATGTTGCTGGCAAAAATGCCGTGGTGATCGGGCGTAGTATTCTCGTTGGCAAGCCAGTGGCTCTAATGTTGCTCGAAGAAAATGCCACAGTGACGATCGCCCATTCACGCACTAAAAACCTTGCTGAAATCACCCGCAAAGCTGATATCCTAATTGCGGCGATCGGTAGACCAGAATTTGTGACCGCCGAAATGGTCAAGCCTAATGCTGTGGTAATCGATGTCGGTATTAACCGCATCACCGACTACGAAGGTAAATCTCGCCTCGTTGGTGATGTTGACTATGAAAGCGTCAGCGAAGTTGCTTCACACATTACCCCTGTTCCTGGTGGTGTTGGTCCAATGACGGTAACGATGCTCTTGCATAATACGGTTTGGAGCTACAAGGAAAAAGTAAAAAGTAAAAAGTAAAAAGGTAAAATTTGGGGTTGCGATCGCAAGTCGTTGCATAATATACATTCTGGATACAGTCTGGAGTTTTTGCCCCACTCTAGCAATTAGTTATTGTTGAAACCATTGAAGCCAGCCATGCCGCAAACATTGCCCGAAACAGTTGCATTCAATTTAGATAAGTATTTACGCGATCTCAAACCAGAGGTTGAAGCGGCCCTTGATGCTTCGATCTCAGTTACCTATCCCGAAAAAATTTATGAATCCATGCGCTACTCGCTGATGGCTGGTGGCAAACGTTTACGTCCGATATTATGCCTTGCTGCTTGTGAATTATTAGGTGGCGATCGCGCCTCGGCAATACCCACCGCATGCGCGATGGAGATGGTGCACACCATGTCATTGATCCATGATGATCTCCCAGCAATGGACAATGATGATTATCGGCGCGGAAAACTGACTAATCACAAGGTTTATGGCGATGATATTGCAATTTTGGCGGGAGATGCCCTTCTAGCCTATGCCTTTGAATTTATTGCTGACCAAACGAAGGGCGTACCTGCGGAGCGCATTTTGAAGGCGATTGCCCATCTTGGTCATGCTGTCGCCGCGACAGGTTTGGTCGGCGGGCAAGTTGTTGATCTAGAATGTGAGGGTAAGCCAGATGTGACAGCGGAAACACTCACGTTTATTCATATCCACAAAACAGCCGCTTTGCTGGAGTCCTGTGTCATCTGTGGCGCTTTACTGGCTGGTGCAAATGATACCGACATTAAGCGTCTATCCACTTATGCTAATAACATAGGTTTAGCTTTTCAAATCATTGATGACATCTTAGATATCACAGCAACTTCTGAGCAACTTGGCAAAACCGCAGGCAAAGACCTTGCCGCCCAAAAAGTTACTTATCCAAGCTTGTGGGGGATCGAAGCCTCACAGCAAAAAGCTCAGGAACTGGTAGTTCAAGCCAAAGCTCAACTCATCAGTTATGGTGATGCAGCTTTACCGCTCATGGCTCTTGCAGATTACATCACTGCCCGAAAAAACTAAGCTTTTGTGTCAATTTTCGAACATTGTGATCACATTTTCTCCAATTGACACAGACCCCAGTCAGGGTTTTAGATTATCAAAATGGCAACGCCATTTTGATAATTGATATAACTCTAAATTTTAATCTCCACCCATTTTTCTCTCCTAATTTTTGCAATTGATATGAACCTCCATCCTGTTGGCGAAATCCTCGATAACCAAGTTCTGCTAATTGCTCTATGTTCTAGCCTGACTGCCCAAATACTCAAACTATTTATTGAGTTAGCCCAATTCCGACAGCTCAGATTCAAAATAATGTTTGAAACAGGAGGAATGCCTAGCTCTCATTCAGCTTTAGTCTCGGCACTAGCTACTGGTATCGGTCGGACTCAAGGTTGGGATACTCCTCAATTTGCGATCGCTACAGTTTTCGCTTTTATCGTCATGTACGATGCCGCAGGTATCCGCCGCGCCGCAGGTAAGCAGGCAAAGGTTCTCAATCAAATCATGGTGGAAGTTTTTGAAGAAGAACATGATCCTCTTAAAGAGTTGTTAGGTCATACCCCCGTCCAAGTAGTTGCTGGCTCTATCTTAGGTATTTTGCTTATGTGGTGGTTTCTATAATCTAGAAACCATTTTTGACTGCCAGAGAGTAATTGGGTTTGAATTGGCTGAGTTTTGAGCAATGCTGTTGAATGCATCCGAGTTATGATTGGTGCTCATCAATCTGAGATCGCTATGATTGATTGTGCAAGAAGATTGGAGTTCTATTCTGGTATAAACAGTAAAATAATCTCAATGAACTCAGATGGATCGATTTGATAGCCGACCCTAGTCAGTATTTGATGCGTCGGCGTTACAGTAAAAACAGAAATCCGACAATTATTAATAAACTAAAAATGATTCGATTAAACATTGGCTGTGGAATCCAACGATTTACCTTGCCGCCAATGTAAATACCTAGGAAAATGCTAGGCAAAGACCATAGAAATAAATTCCAAACTAAAGGAGTCCATAGTCCTACCAGTCCGTGACCTGCGATCGTAGCAATACCAGAGAACAAAAAATAGCATTGCATCGTTGCCCTAAAATAATCAGGAGCCCAGCGCCGTAGCGTTCCATAAATAGCGATCGGCGGCCCATTTGTATTGTATGCACCACCGAGGATGCCTGCGACAAAGCCGAATATAAATGCATATTTTTCATCGTGAAGGCGGTGCATCTTTGGTGTGACAAGGTTGCCGATACCATAGAGGACGAGGAGTAAGCCTAGCAAAACCTTAACTAAGCGTTCGGGCGCATAGTTTAAAAGCAACAATCCAAAAGGAACGCCGATGATAGTGGAGAGAATTAATCGCCAAGCAGAATTAAAATCAACGGATTTAGGATCGCTCAGCAGAATAATCAAGCTAATCGTAAATCCAGTAAAGGCAACAATTGGGGAAGCGCTCTGAAGGCTCATAATTAGCCCTAATAATGGCATCGCCAATAATGCATCACCAAAACCAACCGCCGATCGCACAAAAGTACAGACAAATAAAATAAATGATGTTAAAAGCGTCAGGGTCGTTGATGACATGGAACTCAATAGAAAGCTTTAATTAATCCAAAGCTCAGTATAGAGATAAACAACCAAGAGAATGCACCTAAATAAAGGGGTTTAAGCCCAGTTTGCCTAAGATGCATGATTTTGGTTTCCATTCCCATGGCAGCCATCGAAATTGTCAGTAGGAACTTATTGACTTGCTCGATCGCACTTTTAAATTCCGTTGGGAAAACATTGAGACTATTCAGAGCGATCAACAACATGAAATAAAAGATAAACCAAGGAATTGCGATCGCGGCGGCTGGACGGTCACCATGATCCTGCTTACGTTTGGAATATATATAAGTGATCATCAGAATTACTGGAGCTAGCCAAAGCACTCTAGATAGTTTGGTAATACTCGCTAATTCTCCACTAATCGGACTCACTTGATAGGAAGCAGCTAAGACTTGAGCAACTTCATGAATAGAGGCTCCACACCAAATGCCAAAGGTCTCAGGGGTTAAGCTGAGTAAGTTGGGCAATAATGGATATAGGAACATTGATAGGGTTCCAAAAATGGTGACGATTGCAACTGCGTAGGTCGTATCGCGATCGGAACTTTGGGTGGCGGAACTTGTTGCAATTACTGCCGAAGCTCCACAAATGGAAGTTCCAGATGCGATTAGGTAGGTTAAGCTTCTGCTCACGCCTAATTGTCGCCCTAGCCAATAGGTAAAGCCAAAGGTACTAAAGAGAGTCAATATAATCAAGCCAATCCCTTTACCCCCAATTGCTAGTACTTGCACAATACTCAGTTGGAGTCCTAGTAAAGCGATCGCAAATCGTAAAATCCGCTTCATCGCAAAGGTGACTCCCGATTGACAGTTGGCAGGCATTCCAATCGTATTGCGAAAGATCATGCCGATAATAATGGCGATAATCAATGGACTAAAAAGTTGAAATATCGGCAGACTTCGCAATAAATAGGCAGTTCCTGCTAAAGCAATCATCAAATAAATGCCATAGCTTCGTTGAGAAACCCATCTCCAAACTTGAGATGGTGAAGATATATTCATCATTGAGGCTCCCTATGATTGTAACTGTATAGGAAATTCCGTTTTGTCTAGCAGCCTGTCGGATAATCAGATTTCTGCCAAATAAGATTGCTTGTAGATTTTTTGTAGGGTGCATTAGCCCAAGCGTAACGCACTCTCTAGCTTTCACAGTGTGTTTTACATTTGGGCTAAATTACAAGATTACAGGGTGCGTTAGCGCAGCGTAACGCACCCTACTATAATTAAGATGATACAACTCTTTCTTCTTGTTGTTTGTCAAGATTGGAAGTCGCAAAAGTGGTATTAAGCGCGATCGCAATTTTGCTAAACACTTGACCAACTGCCGAATCTGGTTCGCTTAGCGTGAGCGGAGTGCCGATGTCTCCACCCGAGCAGATTTTGGCATCAATGGGAACTTGCCCTAGCAAAGGTGCTTGAAGTTCATCAGCAAGCTGCTGTCCACCACCACTACCAAAAATTGGATTTGGGGTTCCACAATGTCCACAGAGTAAATAACTCATATTCTCAATAATGCCGAGGACGGGAATACCAACTCGGCGGAACATGTGAATACTACGGCGGACATCGGCAACGGCTACTTGTTGCGGCGTAGTAACCAAAATTACGCCACAGATCGGACTTTCTTGAACAATCGTAATTTGAGCATCTCCCGTACCAGGAGGAAGATCAATGAGAAGATAATCTAAGTCTCCCCATTCCACTTCTTGAATGAATTGGGTGATGATCTTATGCAGAACTGGCCCCCGCCATGCGAGGGGATGATCGGGAGCAGCCAGTAAACCTACTGACATTACCTTAATTCCATGCGCTTCAAGCGGAATAAACCTTTGACCTGAAGGCGTATCAATCACTTTCACTTCAGATTGAGCTAGCCCTAGCATCTGAGGTACATTCGGTCCATAGACATCGGCATCAAGCAAGCCCACTTTGTTACCCTGCGATCGCAAAGCAGCCGCTAAATTTACCGCCGTTGTCGATTTACCAACGCCACCTTTGCCACTAGAGACAGCAATGGTGGTGCGGACTCCTGCGATCGTGCAAATCTCCACGTAGGATTTTTTGCACCATTCCAATGAGGACAACAAAGATACTATTTCCGCTTTTAGTTCTTGTTGATGCTTGCCCACATAGAGCCGCAAATATACATAATTATCCACAATCCGCAGATTCCGCACCATACCCAGACTGACAATATCTGTGTTTAGAATTGGCTCTGTAACAGTCTTGAGCAGGGCTTTTACTTCGATCTCCCTTGCCTCGACTATTGGATCGTGAGGTGTTGGGACATGTTGGTGTTCAGCCCTTTGAAATGGAGAGGTATGGCTAGACATTAGAGGTCTCTTGATTGCTATCTTGAATGCTTTGGATCGCTCGTTGGGCAAAGATGCACACATCGCGATCGGGATCATCAAGGGCTTGCTGTAAAGGCGTAAGCGCTACAGGATTGTTTAAAATCTTTAGGGCTTTCACTCCTTCTCGGCGGACATCAGAATATTCATCTGTCAATGCTTTGATAAATAAAGGCAAGGTACGCTCGGCGGCGATTGTTTGTAAGGCTTGGAGGCTAAACTTGCGTACTTGCCAATGCTGATCTTCAGCAGCCTTTTCTAGAGCCGCGATCGCATTGGGGTTAGCGTGAGTCGTCAGAGACTTGGCGGCATTGCGACGTACTTCCCAATCTGGATCGTCAGTCACAGCTTGAGCAAGCATCGGCACAACTTCATCATCAGTCAAATGGCCAAGAGTTAAGGTAGTCGTTCGACGCACTGCTTCATCAGGATCGGACATCAGAGCGAGGGCTGGTTTACAGCGCACAACTTGGTTTAAATACCTTAATGTCGTGATCGCCGCTTCACGCAATTCTGGAACTGAAGATTCAAAAAATGGCATCACATAGGGGAGGCATTGAGCATCATGAATCTTCCGCAACAAGAAGAGAATATTTAGCTGGAGATTGACATCATCGCGCAGTAGCGCATCTAGCAATAGCAAAAGATGATCGGGGACAATCAGTTCACTCAATGCTGATCTTGCTTCATTGCGAACATCTTCAACTGGCGAGGCTAGACATTCCAGCAAAGCAGGAACAGCAGCAGGATTTGCAAGTTCCCATAGAGTGGTGACAGCCACCTTTTGGACTAAGGGGCTTTCATCTTTGACTGCTTCTAATAAGGGAGCAAGAATTTCTTCATCTCCGATGAGCTGCAAGGTTTTGACGGCAACTAGACGATCATCGACATTAGGCGATCGCAACATTTCTAGCCATTGCTGTAATTCACTATCCATGACACTCGCCTCCTTTAGCGTAGTAAGAATGGAATTTTTACAGTGATTGCATTAGTTGGACATTCCTTTTCGCAAGGAAGGCAAAACCAGCATTCATCGTATTTCATGTAGGCTTTACCCGTTTCAGGATTTTTTGCCAATACATCAAGGGGGCAAACTTCAATACAAGCCACACACTTTTCCAAGCATTTAGACTCATCGACGACCACAGGCACGTCAACCCGTTGAGTGGTTAAAGCCATAATAATTTTTCATACTCCAAATTTTGTATATTGTGGACAATCTATTGAGAAGAGAGAGTTCAACTAGCGAACAGCAACCTCATATAATTCAGTCTCAATATTGACATCAACGATGTAAGGTTCGATGGGACGCTTGAATAATACCATCTGATCGGATTCATCCTTTTTGAGATGGACATGGCAGAACCATTCTTCATTGTTTTTCTCAGGATAGTCAACTCGATAGTGATAGAGTCCCCAACGACTTTCTTTGCGATACAGTGAAGCCCTAGCCGCCATTTCCGCGCAATCACGGATAAAGTGAACTTCCATACAACGCATCAGTTCATGGGGATCTTGTGCGCCCATTTCGTCAAGGCTAGCATGGTAATTAACGAAGTTCTTCAAGCCAATATCCATGCGATTAGCTGACTTGGGAGGTTGGAGATAGTCATTAACGATGCGACGCAACTTGTACTCAACTTGAGTGTGGGGAATCCCGTTGGGGCGATCGAGCGGTGCATAGATGCGGGCTTTCTCCTTTGCGACAAACTCAGGATCGGGATCGAGATGCTTTAGTCCTTTGACATATTCCACTGCATTTTCGCCTGCAATGCGACCAAACACGAAGGCTCCAATCATGTAATTATGAGGAACGCTTGCCATGTCACCTGCGGCATAAAGCCCTTTAACAGAGGTTTCAGCATTCTCATTGACCCATACCCCAGAAGCACTGTGACCACTGCACAAACCAATTTCAGAAATGTTCATTTCTACGCCCTTGGTGCGGTAGTTCTCACCACGACCTTCATGGAATCTGCCTCGGCTAGGACGCTCATTTGCCCACAAAATTGATTCGATCTCCGCGATTGTATTCTCATCAAGATGGGTCATTTTGAGCTGAATTGGACCTTTGCCAGAGTTGAGTTCTTTCCATACCTCCAACATCATTTGTCCGCTCCAGTAGTCGCAGCTAATAAAGCGATTTCCTTCTGCGTTCGCAGTATAGGCTCCAAATGGACTGGCGACATAAGCACAGGCGGGTCCGTTGTAATCCTTCATTAAAGGATTAATCTGGAAACATTCAATATTGCTAAGTTCGGCTCCTGCATGGTAAGCCATCGAGTAGCCATCACCTGCATTAGTTGGGTTCTCGTAGGTTCCATAGAGATAGCCTGAAGCAGGTAATCCTAGACGACCACAGGCTCCTGTGCAGAGAATTACGGCTTTTGCCTGAATAACGACAAAATCTCCATTGCGAACATCAAATCCAATTGCGCCGATCGCTCTACCATCTTGTACAAGTACGCGGGTTGCCATGACGCGGTTAGTCACTCTTGCCTTATGGCGTTTGACTTGACGCGCCAAAATCGTCTTGAGATCCTTACCCTCTGGCATCGGCAATACATATTTGCCAACTCGGTGTACCTGTTTAAGATCGTATTCCCCTTGAGTATCTTTTTGAAACTTTACGCCCCATTGTTCCAACTCTTGGATTACCGAAAACCCAAGTTTGCCCGTTTGATATACGGCATTTTGATTGAGTACGCCATCATTAGCGATCGTGATTTCCCTTACATACTGCTCTGGTGTGGAATTTCCAGGGATGACGGCTGTATTGACCCCATCCATTCCCATGGCGATCGCACCACTACGACGGATATTGGCTTTCTCTAGTACCAAAACATCTCCATCTGGATTAGCCTGTTTGGCTTTAATGGCTGCCATCGTACCTGCTGTACCACCGCCAATCACCAAAACATCTGTCTTAAGCCATTGAGTTTCCAATTTGATTTCCTCTTCGTTTCTAAAGAAAGTCGAACCTGATGGTTGGAGAACTTGTTCGTAAAATGTCGCCAAAACTACAGGCAAAATGACTGCAAGCGAATTTTACAGAACAATGTTCGTTCAGAGACATTTAACCTCTTTTAGATCTGCGATAATGCATTTCATGTATTCATTATGCATTGAATTTAAGAGTTCATTTATCGAGGTATTTTATAGATTGATAAATTCGTTGAATCAATACAATGCATAATTAAATATAAATATTATCAATAGATTGTTATATTCTTGTTTTAACTGCCATGGAAGTTTATCAAATTCGAGTTTTTCTTGAGGTGGCTCGACACTTAAGCTTTACGGAAGCATCAGACATTTTAAATCTTACCCAGCCAGCAGTTAGTGCCAAAATTAAATCGTTAGAAACTGAGATAGGAATCCCTTTATTTCATCGGCTTGGACGCAGAATTCAACTTACAGATGTTGGCGAATTTCTTTTAGAAAATGGTCCAAAATTAATCGAAATTGAAAACAATCTATTGCAAGAAATTGAGCATATAAAAAAGGGGAAATCTGGCATACTTAAGATTGGCTGCACTTCTGAAATAGCTAACGGTTGGTTGCCAGCAAATCTATTTAATTACCGACAAAAGTATCCACATCTGCAATCACAATGTCAGGTTTTTGACTCGGCAGAATTGTTGTATCGTAGCCTTACAAACAATGAGATTGATGTTGGATTTACGGATATTAACTTTTCCGATGTTGCCGAAATTTCAGCGATCGCGATCGCATCGATCCGCTATTCTCTATTTGTTTCAGCAACTCATCCTCTTGCCTCAAAAAAGTGGTTGAGCCTAACTGATTTAAAGCAGCATTATTGGGCGTTAATGAATGTAGAATCTCCTAGCCGTAAAGTCTTGGAGGCTCGACTAGCTGAAATTGGACTATCCCTCAATGATTTCCCCCATGTCGAAACGGTGGATACAGCTAGTCTGATGCGAACCTATATGACTCAAGGCGCATATTTGGGCTTTGCTTCAAATTTTGAATTTCAGTTGGAATGTCAGTCAGGAAGCTTAGTCGCGATTTCTTTGCAGGAATTTGCTCTGTCAGGCAATGTGTTTTTGCTTACGCCTAAAGGCATTAGTGATGTTAATGATTTAAACAACAGTAAATCGTCTAAATCATCTCGGACAATATCGGACTTAACGCCTGTTCAAAAATTAGTTGAATTGCTAAAAAACGATCAACCTGACGATCAACAAGACGATCAACAAGACGATCAAACAAATCAGCAAAAAACTCTTGTTCCAAGGATAAACAATGCCATCCATATGCGATCGCCTAGTTTTGCATTGCGCTCTAGTAGTTCCCATCGTTCCGAAACAATCACCCTATCCATTGGTATCCAAAATGGCACTATTCCCTCAGTAACCGCAGGATTGATCATTCAGCGTTTGGAATTGCTATCTCATTTTTTACCTAAGGATGGTCGTTACAGTGGCACTCAATTTAAGATTGAATGGCAAAATTTTGCTACGGGTGCACCGATTGTCACTGGGCTAGATTCAGGCAAACTAAATGTTGGCATTTTAGGGGATTACCCACTTCTGCTGAGCGCTTTGCCAAATGTTGAGACTGATAAATGCAATACTCGCCTAGTTAGCTTTGTATCTAGCAATCCCGATGGCTCTGGCAATGCTTTCATCGTGCCTAATCAGTCAAAAGTGGAAACGATCGCCGATCTGCGGGGACAAGTTATTGCCGTACCTTTAAGATCTTCGGCGCATGGGATGGTGATGCGATCGCTACAAGCCGCGAATCTATTGGATGATGTGGAACTAATCTCCCTTGACCATATCCAAGCCGTAAGGGGATTTAACTTTCCATTACATTTAGCCGATAGCTACGCTCATTTCGCCCCTTTTCACGATGTTGCTTGCCGTTGCGGTAAATTTCGCCATCTCGATGATGCTAATCTCGATGACTTACCTTCATTTTATGGTGTGGTGGTCAATCACAATTTAGCTGATCGCTATCCTGAAGTGGTCATTGCCTATATACAGTCTCTTAAAGCTGCTCAATATTGGTATGACACCACACCTTCTGCACCTTCTCAGGTTGCCCAATGGACGAGGTTAGAGCTAGATTTAGTAACAGAAATCCTCAATGGCTCTTACCAAACAGAACAACCCGCACGTTTCTTTTCGGAAACCGTAATTCGTTCAGATTGGCTTAAACTACACATTGATCAACTTAGCAAAATTCCTGACAACGAAAATTTAACCAAGATTAATCTAGAACGATGGATTCAACCAGAATTTCTCAAGCAATCTTAGACTCTTGATGTAACGGCTTCGCCGCCACATCAAACACAACATCAAAAATATAGAACCCTAACCTTCTAGTTCCATACTTTTTAGAGTCTCTTCTCTAATCATGGCAAAGACCTCACGATTTAACAGCATAAATTCTGGAGTTAGCATCAAATCCACATGTCGCGGACGTTCCAGAGAGATATCTACCGTTGTTTTAATATGCCCAGGATTAACACCCATCACAAAAATGCGATCGCTTAAAAATACTGCTTCCTCAATATCATGGGTCACAAAGATAACTGTCGATTTTAAATCTTGCCAAATATCCAGTAAAAGCTCTTGCATCATATGACGGGTTTGTGCATCCAGTGCAGCAAAAGGCTCATCCATCAACAATACAGAAGGTGAATTTACCAAAGCACGAATGATACTTGCTCGCTGTTGCATTCCGCCAGACAACTGATAGGGAAAAGCATGACGATATTTAGATAAACCAACCCGATTGAGATAGTAATCAACTAACTCTTTGCGTTCTTGCTTAGGTACGCCGCGCACCTTCAGCCCAAATTCCACATTTTGAAATGTCGTTTTCCAAGGTAATAGTGAATATTGCTGAAACACAAAACCGCGATCGGCTCCTGGCTTCGTAATTCGATGATAATCGACTAATACATTCCCTGTTGTTGGTTTAATGAATCCTGCGATCGTATTCAATATCGTTGATTTACCGCAACCAGATGGCCCCAAAAGACAAATAAATTCCCCTGGTTGAATCGTTAAGTTGACGTTATCTAAAACTGACGTTAATACTCCTTTGCGTTTAAAACCTACTGATAGGTTCTCAATCTGCACTAACCCTTTTACTTGCGATTGAGTGCTATTTTCCAGCAGCTTTGTCATTGTCTTAAATCCTTTCTAAATCGTTACTAAATATCATTTACAAGCAAATTCCAACCAAAGTTGAACTTAAAAAATTGAAATTGAAATTAAACATTAAGCAGTCTTCTTTTTAGTAATCCGCCAAGGCATAAGCAAATGAATCAATTGTTCGACCAAATAAGAACTTACAGATCCCATTAACCCAATAATTAACATTCCCATTACAATCGGCGGATAGTTAGAGGTAACGTAAGATTCCCAAGTGACATAGCCAATGCCATAGCGTCCTGCTAAAATCTCCGCAGTCACTAGGCAAAACCAACAATTGCCCATGCCAATAACTAGACCACTGGCAATATTTGGCATAGCACCTGGTACAACAATGTCTTTAAATACATACCATTGACTTGCGCCAAGACATTGACCAACCCTTAACAGCAATACATCTACTCCTTCCACACCCTTGATCGTACTAATCAAAATGGGGAAGAAAGCGCCAATAAAAGTAATGTAAATCATGCCTGCTTCAGCGTCAGGAAACATGAGAATCGCTAAAGGAATCCATGCCACAGCAGGGATTGGACGCAACAATTCCAACGGTAGGAATACCAGATCTTCCAACTTCTGAAACCAGCCAATTAAAATCCCCAAGCTCACGCCCAAGACTGTCGCGACTAAATATCCCATCAAAACTCTGGTCAAGCTTGATTGGATATGAATCATCGCATTCGTGGTAAAGAAATTAACCGTTGCCGAAAATACTTCTGTCGGAGATGGCAAAAATGAAAAGTTAATCCAGAACCGAAATTTAACTGTGCAAAGTAATTGCCAAATACCAAAGAAAAGAAATAGTGACAACATTCGTCGAAGAAATTGATTTCGCTTCTTTGGTGAAAATGCTTCACTAGCCATATCAGGTATTTTGTCAAACCAACTTTTTACAGCGAGGATGAGATTTCCTGAAAACTCAGCAGGCAGCGATCGCTCAGAAGGTATATTAGACATCGCTTACGTCCGAAATATAGGTTGATACAGAATGAATAAAACACCTGTTAATACAGAGGTTTGTTCCCCCATCTTCGACGGGGAAACAAACACTTGACGGAGAAATGATATGTATCGCTTTACCAAATAGAACAGCTACATCAGCAAGGCTAATATAAAGATCATCTTTTTTATGTTCCGTAGTAGCAGATTTTTAGAGCGCACTAAATGCTAAGACTGGAGCATTTCCTTGACTAGATGCATAGGTTTGGGCATCTTTTTCGGTTAAGAAAGCCACAATATCATCACCTTTCTTCACATAGAAGGCATTTTCTGCAATCAATTTCCAGCCCTTGTTGAAATCATGGACAAATACCGCTTTCCCAACTTCTTTGCCTTCGGTCTTGATTTTGGCTAAAGCAGTAACCAAATTTTTAATCGAAGCAAAATTTCTGACCTTGTCTTCTCCTTTTACCCAGACCTGAGCTGCTAACTTAGGTTCTGTGATGGGCTGCTTAGTTTCAGAGTCAGCGCCAGAGATCGGGAAATTCTCGGCATTAGTGACCATTTCATCAAAGTTAATACCAAGTTCTTTAGCAGCTTGTTTCAGGTAACTATCGTCAGCCGATTTGGTTAAATCCTCTGCCTTAACACCCTCTCCCAATCTTTTGAGTTGCTTAAGGGACTTCCAGACAAAAAATCATTCCAATTTTAATGTTGGTACGTACAAAATATCGACAAACCATTTGCCAAGGTCTAATTGTTTACCATTAACCTCTAAACATGTCATTCTTTGAATCTGATTTTCTATTTCAGC
>JANNDZ010000023.1:0-3391 GCA_031378395.1 Pseudanabaena sp. OTE_75_metabat_487_sub | reverse complement strand
ACTTCCTCGATCGCCACATATTCCTTATCAAACTGGCGCAACGCATTTACCAAGGTATCGATCGCGATCGCATCGGTCGTTCCCAAGTCAACCCAACAGCGCCCCCACTCGTTTTCGTATTCCAGATCAGTCATGTTGTGCATGACCGACATCATCTCGTCATCGGCGGCTTGGTTGTCATAATCAAAATAGCTAACATCCACGCCAGATTCTAAAACCTGCATATTGCAAGCATTGAAACCACCTAATTTACCAAGCAAAAACCAAGAATTAAATACTTCATCCAACAGTTGTTTTTCTTGCTGAGAGGGGATTTCATTGAATTTTATCCAGATCCATAAGTCAAACCAATCACATTCTCTAAATCTAACTTCCATAGTCCACTTAACAGATCTTTCAAAAATCTCGATAAAAATTATATCGATACTAGTTTAGCAGTAGCTTAATCTGCACTCACATTAGTTTCAGTCTTTGAGGCTTGTGCAAGTTGGCGGCGGCGGCGGCGTAAGAATAAGTAAATCGCTAGGGGGATTAGCCAGTAGGGACAATAGACTAGTAGCCAGATCGAGAGCTTTAATAAACCAACACTCACAACTGTGAAAGAATTGGCGGCGCTATTCCAAGTTTTTTGTAATTGTGTGCCGAGATCAGATTGCGGTTGAATGAGCGCGATTTCTGAGCCGAGAGTAACTTGGATCGTGGAATAGGCAACCTGATTTTTTAAATTGGTTAACTGAGCATCAATTTGCTCGATCGCTTCCCTGACGCGACTCAGTTCTTGCGTAACTTTGAGGACATCGCCCACGGATCCAGTCTGCTGGAGAATTCCCTGAAGCTGTACCTCGGTTTGGCGGAGATTTTTCAGACGTGCTTGCAGATCCACTAATTGATTAGAGACATCCTCTGCTTTTAGCGATCGCCCTTTGACAATTCCTAGCTGGGATATCGCCTCAACTACTGCATCAAGCCTTTCTTGAGGGACTCTGAGCTTCAGAAAGACTGACTGAGTAGCACCAGAATTACCAGAGCGAAAATCATTTAGCTCTAAAATATCTCCCTGTTGTTGTCTGACAATCACTGAGGCAGTTTTTGTGCTTTCTTCGATGGATTTAACCTGCAAAGAAATTTCCGCAGATTTAATTAGTTGCGGACGCGGTGCAACTTCCTTTGCGGCAGATGGGTTTGGGTTTGAAGCTTGTTCGGGCTGAGGTGCAAGATTAGGAGCTGAAGAGGGTGCTTTTAAAGAAGAAGCGCAACTTGCTAGAGCAATCACAGCGACCATACTCACTGCTTTTAGTGATCGAGATGTTTGACTTTGCAAATTCTTTCTCATTACAGGGTTGCCAAGTTGACGTTAACTTGATTTTATATGTTTCATCATCCGAATTAAAACCAAAATGCCCTAAAGGCATTGCGAAGCAATACCTTTAGGGCATTTTGGTTTTAAGCTTGAACTTGAGTGCAGGGCACTACCATATTTACAGATATAGAGAATTACCCAAATTGGTAATTCTCTATATCTGTAAATATGTAGTATTATCCATCCAAAGAATTTGCATAGCTAGACTTTTTGCTAGCCTAATAAGATGTTTAGCACTTTGTAACGATAAGTTACGATACAGTGCTAAAGTTAAATGCTAATTAGTCTAAAAGCTTCAAGAGTGCTATCTAAAGTTCTTGAGTTAATTTAATAAAGTGTGTTGAGTCCCATCTTTGCTCATGGGTGGGCGATCGCTGAAGAAACCGTTCAGTCGTGAGGAGTATTCCCTACCTGTGGCAACAAATCCAATCAATTTAGGTAACTCAAGTTTGACTAACAAGTCGTCAAAGACCAAAACGGCTTCAAAGCATAAATGGACTCTCTTTGTAGTGCTATTTGTAGCGCTGTTGTCGGGAGGACTAGGGGCAGGCTTGGCTTTCGTATTGAGTAGTAGACCTTTTCAGCAGCGTCAGCTATCGGCTGATGAGGCAGCAGTATTTAATCGTAATTCCGATGGCATGACTTCAGCGATCGCGGGTGTACCGACACTGACTCGTCCTGTCAATATCTTGGTACTGGGAACGATAATTCTTACCTCTGACTTGCCTGATGCCCAATCTAAGCCCAAGGGTAAATACTTAGCTGAGGTTGAAGACAACCTCAATGGTATGAGTGACGCGATGTTGCTGATCCGTTTTGATCCAGCGACTCAAAAAGTTGCTGTCTTATCAATTCCTCGTGATACCCGCGTCGATATTCAAGGTGTAGGCAAGACAAAAATTAATTTTGCCAACTATGCAGGTGGTGCGCCCCTATCAGCTCAAACCGTTAGTCAAGTATTTGGTGATATACCGATTGATCGTTATATCCGATTCAATGTCAATGGTTTTGGTAAGTTGGTCGATGCCCTTGGTGGCGTTGATGTGTATGTGCCGAAAAAGATGAAATATCAAGATGATAGCCAACATCTATATATCAATCTCAATGCGGGGCAGCAAAAATTAAACGGTATTAAAGCAATTCAATACATGCGCTATCGCCACGACGATCTCGGCGATATTGGTCGTGTACAACGTCAGCAAGCATTTTTCCGTGCTTTTATCGATCAGAAGCTAAAACCCGAAGCCATCACTAAGTTTCCAGAAATCCTTGCAATTGTTAAGGACAATATAGATACAAACCTATCAGTTGAAGAAGTTCTTGCCCTCGCTGGGTATACGTCAAAGATTGATCGCAAAAATATCCAAATGCATATGGCTCCTGGGCGATTTAGTAACCCAGGCGAGTTTGATAGCTTGAGCTACTGGATTTTGGATAATCGACGACTTGCCAAAATCATGAGCCAAAGCTTTGGGATCATGAAGAAAGCAGATGCAAGTCTTGAGGAAAGCACACCTCAAAATCTGAGAGTTGCAATCCAAGATAGTATGTCTCAACCTGAAGGCTCCAAGAAGGCCACAACTATTTTGTCTAAGGCTGGATATGCTCAAGTATTTCCTGCTAGCGATCGCTGGACAAAGCCTCTTGCGAAAACACAGATTGTTGCTCAAAGTGGCGATCGCGAAAGTGCCGAGAAACTGAGAGAAGCTCTAGGTATTGGTGAAGTAGTAATCGAGTCAACTGGAGATATTGAGTCGGATATTACTGTTCGGGTTGGCAAAGACTGGCTTCAAGCGAATAATATTTCCCTGAAGCCTGTTAAACCTACACCAACAAAACAATAACTAAAAAACAAGAGGTGGTGCTTTGCACCACCTCTTGTTTTTTAGATTTTACTCCGTCTAACAAAAAGTTAGACGTTTGTGCTTTGGAGGACGATTTTGGTGAAGAGAAAGTCAGGTAAAAGCTTGCGCATAAATAATAATTGCTTAGCAAGTGGATCGGCGGGATAACGCAATTTCCATGATTTAT
>JANNDZ010000918.1:0-3330 GCA_031378395.1 Pseudanabaena sp. OTE_75_metabat_487_sub | reverse complement strand
GTCCAAGGTAAATATGACTCAATGGTATTGAACTTCCGTGATAATTTATCTCCTGCTCAAGTCGAGCGCGAACTAAAGGCGATCGCCGCAAAATATGGAATTGAGCCAAAATTTAATAGCCCCTTTTCTAAATCCGAAAATCTTTACATTGTCAAAGGTGATACTCAAGTCCTTGAAAAGCTCAAACAGTCAGAAGAACTTCGCAACTTGACCGAATATGTCGAAGCCAATTACGTCTATTCGATGGAATTTATCGGCGACTCCACTCCCAATGATCCAATGTATAAGGAGCAGTGGAATTTAAAAGCGATCGAAGTAGAAAAGGCTTGGCAAAAAACTAAAGGTAAGGGAATCACAGTTGCTGTCATCGATACGGGCGTAAGCAAAGTTGATGACCTCAAAAACACTAATTTTGTTAAGGGTTACGACTTTGTTAATGATCGCGAAGATGCGAGTGATGACAATGGGCATGGAACTCACGTCGCTGGTACGATCGCCCAATCGACGAATAACAATTTTGGGGTAGCTGGCATTGCCTACGAAGCGAACATCATGCCGCTCAAAGTGCTATCAGGTTCAGGTGGTGGGACAGTTTCCGATATTGCCGAAGCGATTATCTTTGCCGCAGACAATGGCGCAAATGTGATCAATATGAGCCTTGGTGGTGGCGGCGAAAGCAAACTTATGCAAGATGCGATCGACTATGCCTATAAAAAGGGTGTGGTAATCGTGGCAGCGGCGGGTAATTCTAATCGTAATGCAGCTTTTTATCCAGCCCGCTATCCCAAAGTAATCGCCGTATCAGCCACAGGCTCGACTGGCGAAAAAGCCCCTTATTCTAATTACGGCGCGGGTATTGATGTGGCGGCTCCAGGTGGTGCGATTACAAGGGGTAAAAACGGCGAGAAAGGTGATGATTCGGGTGGTATTTTACAAAATACAATCGATCCGAGGACGAAGCAATCCGTATTTAGTTCTTTCCAAGGAACAAGTATGGCTTCTCCTCACGTTGCAGGTGTCGTTGCCTTGATCGAAGCTTCGGGCGTGAAAGATCCTGAGAAAGTGTTTCAAATCCTCAAACAGTCTTCTCGCAAAGTTACCGATGATACGCTTAACTATTATGGTGCTGGACATTTGAATGCGGCGGCAGCAGTTAATCTTGCGACACAGGGGCAATTGGGAATTCCCGATTTCTTGCGCTGGGCGCGGGACAATGGTTACTTGAGCCCCAGATTTTGGGTTGATGGCGGTGCGATCGCACTAGTCCCCAAACTAATTATGATGATTGGCTCCTATCTATTAGCTTGGATACTCAATCGCTGGTTCCCATTCCGTTGGAATTGGTCATTTAATAATGGCATTTTCTTTGGTGGTGCAGGTTTATTCTTTTTGCGAGGTTTCTATCTATTTGACATTACTCAACTTCCCTTCCGTATTGCGGGAAGCTCTCTACCTGAGTTAGGTAATGCTTTTTCTAATACAAATGCCCTGAATCCAATTACTGCAAGTGTACTTTTACCGCTTGGCTTATTGCTGGTTCTGCTCGGACATCCACAATGGAAATGGTTTGCGATTGGTTCAGCGATCGGCACTTCCGCTTGCTTAGCAACGAGTGCGGTACTTGCTCCACAAATGATGTGGATTGGTAGTGGAAGCCCTGCGATCGCATTTCTCAGCGTCAACTCGCTACTTTGTTTCGGATTTGCCTATCTATCGATCAAATCAGAGACTTCTAACTTATAAGCCAAAAGGTGGAGCGCATCGCGCCCCATCTTTTGGTTCTTTTTGAAAATGGCTTTAGCAAGTATATGAACATCCAAATTGTCGGAACCGTAGAATATATCGATATTGGCGCTGGAACTTGGGCGATTGTGACCGATACTGATGAGCAATATGAGATTTGGCAACCTGCGCCTGAAGCGATTTTGCAAGAGGGCTTGAAAGTTAAGGTTAACGCCAAAGTCCGAGATGATGTTTTCACAATGGCAGCGATCGGTGATGTCTTAGAAATTGAAGATTTTCAAAGATTAGGATAGATAGAGCTTTGAATCATTTATTCTAATCTTGTAAACAGTTTATCCGAGGTTACTATGTCAAACGAAAATAAGTATCGGAAGCAACATACCACTAACTTGAATTTCGCAATCTTGGGTGCGATCGCTTCATTTGCCATGACGCTCTCTGCGGTTGGTATTTTGGAGATGTTACAACCAGTCCAAGCTTTTGAAAATACAAGTGTGATTACAAAGCAAAAGCAGGCTGAAATAAAGGTTGTTAAAATTGCAGGAACCTATAAAACTGTTTTTACTCCTGAGTTTTTAGCCAATGCAAAAAAACAAGGCTTGGCATCAATTTCAGGGCTATGGACAATCAAACCCAATGGCTCATTTGAAGCTGTTATCGACGCTACTTCTACAAGCGGTAAAAAACAGACTATCAGGACAACTGGAACAGTTTCGATCAAGAATGGAAAAGTCTTATCTCAAGTAGAAACCTTAAACGGGAAAAAACCTGCCCAACTTCCTCCTACTCAATCCTATACTCTTTTAGCAGATGGCAAAACGCTACAGGCTGATGGTCAGCCTGTGAAACTCGTAAAGCAGTAAAATCTAAATTAGAGGCGGTATCTGCCGCCTCTAATTTAGGGGATTAGATCGAGAAACATACCTGCGATCGCAGTTTCAGCTGCATCACAAATACCGCGCTCGGTAATTAACCCAGTAACCAGTCTGGCAGGAGTAATATCAAATCCATAATTTAAAGCTGTAGTTTCCAAAGGAGCGACTCGCACTTTGCCAATATTGCCATCATCTTGCAGCCCTTGCATATAGAGCACCTCATCCGCACTACGAGTCTCGATCGCAATCTCTTTGACTCCATCAACGATTTGCATATCAAAAGTGGAACTTGGCAAGGCTACGTAAAAGGGAACATTATTGTCAAAGGCAGCAAGAGCCTTCAGATATGTGCCAATCTTATTAGCAACATCACCACATCGAGTGGTGCGATCGGTTCCCACAATACAAAGATCAACCTTGCCATATTGCATTAACAGTCCGCCCGTATTGTCAGCAATCAGCGTATGCGGAATATTTGACTGTCCAAGCTCCCATGCTGTCAAATTTGCGCCTTGATTGCGTGGACGGGTTTCATCAACCCACACATGGATATTTAGCCCGCGATCGCTAGCTTCGTAAATTGGTGCTAAGGCACTGCCGCGATCGACGATCGCTAACCATCCCGCATTGCAATGGGTAAGAATATTTACAGGTTCGCCTTTGGGTTTAGTTTTGGCGATCGCCTCAATTAGTTCACAGCCAAATTTGCCAA
>JANNDZ010000915.1:0-4942 GCA_031378395.1 Pseudanabaena sp. OTE_75_metabat_487_sub | reverse complement strand
ATTGCTAGTTTAGGCGGCTTTCTCTTGGGAGTATCGACATTGCCATTCTTGCTCAATATGATTGGCTCTTGGGTACAAGGCGAAAAGGCTCCCAAAAATCCTTGGCGAGCGATCGGTCTAGAATGGTTAATTTCTTCTCCTCCATCCCATGAGAACTTTGAAGAGTTACCCATCGTAATTTCCGAACCCTATGGCTATGGCAAAGATGAACCCTTAGTTTCTAATCCTGACGCATTGGAGGTAGCTCATGCAACCAGTTAATACTTCTGTTGATAGTTCTAATCCTGTTTTGGAAGCTGCTCACGAAGCTACACATCACGATCATCCTGACAATCGCATGTTTGGCTTTGTGGTGTTCCTACTTTCCGAAAGTGTCATCTTCTTGAGCTGTTTCGCTGGCTACATTGTTTATAAAACTACTTCCCTAGATTGGCTCCCTATCGGTGTAACAGGGCTAGAAATCAGAGAACCTGCCATCAATACAGTAATTCTTGTATCCAGTAGCTTCACTATCTATCTCGCCGAAAGATTTCTCCATAAAAATAATCTCTGGGGCTTCCGTGCCTTCTGGCTAATAACGATCGCAATGGGTAGTTATTTCCTCTACGGTCAAGCCGTGGAATGGAGTGGTTTAACCTTTGGCTTTGGTGATGGCGTATTTGGCGGTACGTTCTATTTACTGACAGGCTTTCACGGCTTACATGTTTTAACGGGCGTGTTGTTGCAGCTAATCATGTTGGTGCGATCGTTCATTCCTGATAATTATGCAAAAGGAGAGTTCGGAGTCGAATCCACTTCACTATTTTGGCATTTTGTCGATGTGATTTGGATTGCGTTGTTTATTCTGATCTATGTTTGGCAATAAATGAATCATAAAGCTTTAGGGGCAAAGCATTCCCACCCCAATCTATAAATTTTTAGATCCCCTTTATTTGGGAATACTTTGCCCAAAAACTCGTAACGTAGGGACAATCCCAAAAATCTCGAACCCAGAGACCATTTCCAAAACATCAGACGCAGGGAAAATTTAACGGTGAAAGCGAAGAGGGCAGAGCATTTGCGGATGAGATTTTTGTAGGGTTTGGAGATCGTGGCGCAAATGCTCTGCCCCTACGACTGTTTTACAGTTGTTTCTCTACTTCTAAATTATTTATTCAAAGGAGAACCCAATGATTATTGATGACAATTATTACGATGTAATTATCATTGGCACTGGTGCTGGTGGCGGAACCCTTGCCTATAAACTCGCTTCCACAGGCAAGAAAATTCTGATTCTAGAACGAGGAGACTTTATGCCCCTCGAAGAACAGAATCGTAGCAATATCGATATCTTTCAGCGCGATCGCTACCATGCTCCTGAACAATGGTATGACCAAACAGGCGAGCCATTTTCACCGCAGACTAACTATGCGATCGGTGGGAATACCAAAATCTATGGCGCGGCTCTATTGCGGCGGCGCGAGAAGGACTTTGAATCCGTCACCCATCAAGCAGGAATTTCGCCAGAATGGTGCGTGAAGTATGACGAATTTGAGCCTTATTACACCGAAGCCGAAAATCTTTATAAGGTACATGGCAATCCACAAACTGACAGCACCGAACCAACTCACAGCGCTGATTATCCCTATCCTGCGGTTAGTCATGAGCCTGAAATTCAGAAGATCTATGATGCGATCGCAAATCAAGGTTTGCATCCATCGACAATTCCCCTCGGTTTGACCCGTCAAGAGGATGACCCCACTAGCGACTCTGAAGAAAGCTGCCTCGTCCCCGCCTTGAAATCGGCAAATGTCACCTTGAAAACCCAAGCCAAAGTCATCAGTCTACATACCAATCCATCGGGGCGATCGGTAAAGGGAGTAGAAGCGGAAGTGGGCGGACAGTCCTATCTCTTTTTAGGCGATATCGTCGTGCTTGCCTGTGGCGCAGTCAATTCGGCGGCGTTGCTGTTGCGATCGGCTAATGATTCCAATCCCAAAGGGCTTGCCAATAGCTCCGATCAGGTGGGACGAAATTTGATGAAAAGCCTCTTGTCATCGGTAGTCCAACTCAGCACAAAGCCTAATAATGGTTCCTTCCAAAAATCTATTTATGTGAATGATTTCTATTGGGGTGATGCGGATTTTCCCTATCCAATGGGACATATTCAGAATTCAGGCGGACTGCTCACCGACATCATTTTTGCGGAATCTCCTCCCGTATTCTCCATTGTTGCCAAGCTCATGCCTAACTTCGGACTAAAGCAGTTAGCCACCCATTCGATCGGCTGGTGGGCGCAAACGGAGGATTTGCCAGACTCGAATAATCGCGTGCGCCTTGAAAATAATAAAATCCATATCGATTACAATCCCAACAATACGGAAGCCCACGATCGCCTAATTTATCGCTGGACTGATGTCTTAAAAAATATCGAAAAGTCCCTAGATGGTTTCCGCACTGGTTCTCTGCATCCCCGCGCCGAGTCTCCTCTGCAAGTGGTTGCCAATCAATGCGGAACCTGTCGCTTTGGTGACGATCCTTTAATTTCCGTTTTAGACCGCGATTGCCGCGCCCACGATCTCGATAATCTCTATGTTGTAGATGGTAGTTTCTTTCCATCTAATGCGGCGGTGAGTCCTGCCTTGACGATTATTGCTAATGCTCTAAGAGTAGGCGATCGGTTGATCGAGAGGTTGAAGTAATTACATATCTTGCTTAATTTCATTGTATGGGTTGTTTAGCACAATTCTAAATACCCTTGCTTAGACCAACTTCAAAGCAAAGCATAATCACTACATAGAGGATTTTTATCTTGACATTCAACATAGACTTAGCTAGAAAAGTTGCTTCTAAATACATTAACGATGATTCTGAAAAGAGCCTTGTAGAATCTTTCTCTCAAGTTTGTAACTTTCTTGCAGATAATCCAGATCGTATTTCATGGAGAAGTAAGAAAAATGTTCCGTCCGTTGAAACTCAAGCTGGATTGGAAATATTAGCGGAGCGTTATTTTTATGCTTATAACAAATCAGATTTTCCTGCTGTGCCTGGAACTGTTCCTGACGAAATGGTTAGTATCGTTATGCAGGAAGCCTATGGATACACTCAAGAACAGTGTGAACAAATTAAGATTGAGCATCAGCACTCGATGTGTGCAGAAAACTGTGTTGGCGCACTTTTAGAAAGATATCTTGATTCTGTTCTTCGCGCTTATAACTGGCATTGGTGTTGTGGAGATTTTGTTAAAGCAATTGACTTTGTAAGCAAGACTGATGATGGTAAATGGCTTGCCTTACAGATTAAAAATAGAGATAATTCTGAAAATTCTTCAAGTAGTGCAATTAGAAGTGGAACGGAAATCGAGAAATGGTTCAGATCGTTTTCAAAAACAGGAAAAACTAACTGGAACAATTTGCCAAAACTAATGCAAGGTTACAACCTCAGCGAACTAGGGTTTGTTGACTTTGTTGAAAGTTATTTAAGAGAACAAAAGATTAATCAAAATCAATAGTTTTAAAAGAGAGACATTTGATTTAAATTCTTTTTATCTGAAAGCGCAATATTATTAAAGTTAACGAACCATTCTGTATCACTCGTATTTTTGTAGCGTGAATAGGAGAAATTTAAACTAGCTTGAATAGATTCTTCATGTAACAGTTTAAATATTAATACCCCAATTGCGCGACCAAGACTCGCAGGAACGGCATTTCCAACTTGTTTATATTGCTCAATAAGAGGACCAGCTAATTGCCAATTATCAGAAAATTCTTGAATACGCTTATATTCCTCAATAGATAAAGGTCTATCTTCTTCAGGATGAGCTAAATCAGTCGCAGGCATAGCTGGATGGGTTACTAAAGTAGGGGATGGTTTATCCCACGCAAGTCTGCGTAAAAAACCTGTTTTTCCTCCTCCAGCATAATAAGACTTTCCTAAAGCTTCTTTCTGTAAATCTTCTGGCAAAGATTTCCAATTTTGCCCTTCACTAAGCATCCTGTAATATTTTAAGCGTTTTTCTGGAAACGTTAAATGATTATGATTGGTAATTCCTCTAGTAGCTTGTCTAAATGTCTTCCATTTTTTAAGTCCATTTTCTCCATACTCGGAATGTGTTGGCACTAAAAATGGTGGTTTATCTCCATTACGAGAGCAAATTATAACAACACGTTCTCTGCACTGAGGAGTCCCAAAATTTGCCGCATTATAGAGATTAAATGAAAAGCTATATCCACTTTTTTTGATAATACTGATGACAAAATTGAGAGCGCCGCCAGGTAATTCATCTAGGCTAAGATCAGGAAAATCAGCACCTCTCATTTCATGAGGTCGATGTTGCATTGGGCAAGATAATAGTCCACGAACATTTTCAATTACTAAATATTTTGGTCTTATATCTAACGCAAGATTCAAGTAAGTCAAAAATGCGTTGCCACGATCATCCTTAAAACCATTCCGCTTTCCTGCCGTGCTAAATGCCTGACAAGGTGGACCGCCAACAATCAAATCAACGTCATCACTGCGGGTAAGCCCAGCGTATGAGAGAACCTCATCTGCTGAATACTTGTTAATATCCCCAATTAAAGCGATATTAGGCTTATTCAGAGCAATCGTTTGACGACAGTATTTATCAACTTCACAAGCCAATCTGATATCAAAACCAACTTCTTCAAGTCCTTGATCTAATCCCATTGCACCAGAGAAAAAGCTCAAAGCTATCGACTTATTCTTTCTAACAGAATATGAGCGATGATCTTCAGCAAGATGGTGAGCGGTCATAAGACCATACTGAGATAAGCTTTTGGGATTAATCAACCAAGTGTTACCTGCTTTTTGTGCATCAATAATGCCCTCCCGACATAAAGTTCTTACCCGTTGTTCACTTACATTTAAGTTGGAGCCGCTTATTTTATTGTTTGGTAGGTAAGCATTTTTAATTTATTTTTCGAAACATGTTATTCGTACC
>JANNDZ010000898.1:0-7067 GCA_031378395.1 Pseudanabaena sp. OTE_75_metabat_487_sub | reverse complement strand
CGTTAATAACTTCGGTGCTCATAGCAACGATTCCTTCGACATTTTTTCCTTGCCGTAATAGACTCACACCTAAACCAAAGGAAAGCGATCGCTTATTGGGAACTAGCTCTAACCCGCGTCGAAAATAAGCTTCTGCGGCTTGAGCCGATTTCTCGGTAGAGTCTTGCCGCAAGCTCAGCCAAGCAGCGGCGTTATATCCAGCTTCATTATTAGGATTAGTCGCGATCGCCGTTTTAATCCATGTCAAGCCCTCTTGCTGCCATGCTGTGGACTGTGGCAAATTTGGATAGTTAACCGCAAGATCTGCCAAATTCCAGCCCAATTGATAGGGATAGTAAGGCTCCCAAGACGCAAATTGATGGGCAAATTTGAGCCGATCTTGGAATTTATCGATCTCCGCGATCGCTTCTGGTAAGACTTCCTGTTTTCCTGTCGCTAAATCTTCTTTGGCTCTTGATAAATAGATAAAGCCCACATTTGAGGCTTGCCAAGCCATATTTACAGGAACGAGCCATGCGATCGCAGCTACCAAATAAATGGTGGCAATAGTTGCTAACCATAGACGTGGCTGCCTTTGATAACTGAGACTAATCAATTCCCCCGTATGCCTTTGCCCTAAATAAGCTAGACAAGCAAATACAATCACTAAGCTGCCACTAATCGCAGGAACATCAAGCTGATAGTCAGTAATCGCTAACATGCCATAACCAATCAAACTACCAAATAATCCATAGGCGATCGCCTGTTCCTGTGGATGAGCTTGCCAAGTGTGAGATTTATGTAATTTGATAAATAGAGCAATGATCGCCACTAATAAAAACACAAAGGTAATTACCGCACCGATCCCCAGTTCTGCCCAAAGATGCACAGGCGTACTGTGTAACTGAAATAAAAGCTCAGCTTCTCGTCCTGCCCATTGCGGACGATATTGCTGATAGAGCATAATCGCTGATCCTACGCCTGCCCCAAACAACCAATGATCTAAGCCAATCCTCCAGCCCACATCCGCCGCGATCGCTCTAAATAGCAATTCACCTGATCCTTGAGTGGGATTTGCAGAACTAGTAATTAATCCTGAAATTAGCGATCGCAAGCGATTATTGGTGGAAATTAAAAATGCTAGTAAGGCGATCGCGCCACCGCTACCGAAAGTAACTAACCAACGATTGCCTCTGCTCCGTAATAAAGCCACAATAATTCCATACAAAACTATTGCTCCTAGCCCTAAAAAACCTCCCCGCGAACTGGTAGTGTACAAATCGATTAAGCCTAAACCGATCGCCATTAGCCATAGCGATCGCCACATTCCCTTTTGGGCGATCGCCAAACTTGCAAAAATCGGTAAAACCAACATCAGAAATCCCGCCACATAATTCTGATGTCCCATTGGAGCCCAATTACGAGATTGCAAATCCGAAAAATCGTAACTAAGATTTAATCCCCATTGATTTAGCTTGGCAAAATTACTTAATTGTGGCAGCCATGTTTGAGAGATCCACAAAAATAAACTGCCAATAATTACCACAAGTCCTAATAAGCCTTGAAAGCGTAAAATTGGCAAAACTGCTGATAATTTCTTTCCCGCCGAAGGCGGGAGAGAAATTGATTGGGATGATTCTCTATGCAAGAAATTATTGGTTACATACAACGCAATAAAATATCCAAAAGCAGTCAGGCTATACCACATACCTTGATTGGGAAACCGTGAGAACATTGTCGATAAGCACAGTGTTACCAAGCCAGCTCCGATCGCCCAGTCAAAGCCACTACCTAATAAATAAAACGGTTTCTCGCGCCGCCATAGATTTAACAACCCCGCGATCGCAAAGCATAGCAATCCCAATTGCCATAGCAACACCCAAGGGAAAGCCACCATCTGCGTACTACTATCGGGTAGTAGGGTGAATAAAATGTAGGCTGCGATGCCTAACTGGACGATTAACCGACCTGTACCCATAAAATTCGATAGACTAATTTCGTGAAATAATCAGTGATTGATACACTTAAATTATGTCAGCAATTCTTATTATGAAATCGAATTTTAAATTTTACAGGTACAGAAAATCTTAAAATAGAGGCAATATGTAGATCGCAGATACTTTACAACTTATGAACGGGGCTTCCACATTTTTTGATCCTAGTGACAAGATAGAGAGTGGATCAATTGCTACAGCAATGTTTTCCAGCAATAGTCCTGAAGAGTTATTAAAAGTTTTTTTAACTAGCCTTGGCGAGCGTTTAGCAGTTAGTCGAGTCGCAATTTATCAATTGACCAATCAGCATGAGGGGATTATCTTAGTAGACGCAATTTCGCCTAATATCCAGAATATTAAAAACCAAATATATCCGATTTCCTTTTTTGGAGTGGATTCTTTCCAAATATATCGCCGTAATCGCACTGTCGAACTATCAGATATTATTCAAATATCTGAACTAAAAAATTTACATCAATGTTGGCAAAAGACTCAGGTTAAAGCCATGATGTCAGCTCCGATTTTATTCAATTCCTTGACGGAGTTTGACAAAATTTGGGGATTAGCATTTGTCCAACAATGCGATCGCGCAAGACAATGGCAACCTCAAGAAGCTTATTTCTTGTATGAGTTATCTCAAGTTTTAGGTCAGTGTTTACAGTCTTGGGAATTAAGTTTGCGATCGCCTACATCCGCTAAATCATTACTTGCAGATGATCAGTATTGGGTTGCTCAGACTTTGAATGAATTCCATGATCAAGAAGAATTTTTCGTCAAAAGAGTGGAACTATCTCAAGAACTAGAAGTTAAATCAGCTCAACCTCATCCAATGCTAGATGGGATCGCAGTATCCAACAACTTCACTTTGTTTGAAAGTGATACAAATGAGACTCTTGATAGAAGTCTTATTAAAAATAGCGAAACTTCTATAAATCAAGCCATTAATATTGCTATGCAAAGACTAGATCAAAAAATTCAATACAACTCTAGTTCTTATCCTCGCGACTTCTCACAAATAGGTACTCCACAAGATATCTATGGTGTTGATTTAGAGTCCATAACCATTGAAGATGTGTTAGAAAGTTGCGCTCAAGGGATAACCCCAGATCAAACACAGACAAAAGTTGATTATTTACAAAAAAGGGTTGGCGATCTAGTAGAAAGTATGCAACAAAAGCTAGATGAAATTGCGTTACTTCAGCAGCAAGTTCAAGAATTAACGGCATCTCAACAAGAATTTCGGCAAATATTGCTGGATTTACAATCAGAAAATTTAACCCGAAGTATCAGAGATACAGTTATCAAGATGTATCGATCTCTTTCATAAAAATCAGAAGAGACGGCGCGAAGCGCCGTCTCTTCTGATTAATTGCGAGTTACGACTGCCTCGATATGGGCAGTTTGAGTTTTGAGATTTGTCGCTGCATCAACTTTGCTATCGACAGACGTGATCGCCCAACGCAATGGTTCGCCATGCTTGGCTAGCTCTTGCTCGACATTTTTGGCGATCGCATCTTGATTTTCATTAATCTCAATTTCCGCAGTAATAAAATGGGTAGTCATTTTGGTTGATTTTCTAATTGAATTTGATGGATAGAATTTTACAGCGCATTGAACCCCAAAAAAGTAAAGCCACAACTCTATGAATAGGGTCTGTCTCTGTACCGCTATCGACATTCACTGCTAGACTAAAAAAAGAAAAATTTAACGATTAGCACACCTATAGAATCGATGCCTCAAGATACTGTTGCGACTGTTTCGACTTCTGCACCCAATATCACCACAGACGAAGCCCTAATTGTCTACGAAGACATGGTACTGGGGCGTACTTTTGAAGATAAGTGCGCTGAAATGTATTATCGCGGAAAAATGTTTGGGTTTGTGCATTTGTATAACGGTCAAGAAGCCGTTGCTAGCGGCGTAATTAAGGCAATGCGCTCCGATGACTATGTGTGCAGCACCTACCGCGACCATGTTCATGCCTTGAGCGCAGGTGTTACCGCAAACGAAGTCATGGCAGAACTCTTTGGTAAAGAGACAGGATGTAGTAAGGGTCGTGGAGGCTCGATGCATATTTTCTCAGCCAAGAATAACTTTTTGGGTGGATATGCCTTTGTTGCTGAAGGAATTCCCGTCGCGTCGGGGGCGGCATTTCAATCAAAATATCGCCGCGAAGTAATGGGCGATCCTAATGCCGACCAAGTAACGGCTTGTTTCTTTGGAGACGGTGCAAGCAACAATGGTCAATTTTTTGAAACTTTAAATATGGCGGCTTTGTGGAAGTTGCCAATTATTTTTGTAATTGAAAATAATGACTGGGCGATCGGCATGAAACATCATCGCGCTACTTCCGATGTCAGGATTCACAAGAAAGCTGAAGCATTCGGAATCCCTGGGTTTGAAGTGGATGGGATGGATGTCATGGCAGTCCGCGAACGCGCTCAAGAAGCAATCCGTCGTGGTCGCGCAGGTGAAGGTCCTACAGTTTTAGAATGCATGACCTATCGCTTTAGAGGGCACTCTCTGGCTGACCCCGATGAGTTGCGCAGCAAGGAAGACAAAGATAAATGGTTTGGTCGCGATCCAATCAAAATCTTTGCTAGCCGTCTTCTTGAGCATGGTTTGGTAGAAGAAGGTCAATTAAAAGCGATCGACAAGAAGATCCGTGATGTGGTCGAAGAATGTGTCCGCTTTGCAGAGACCTCTCCTGAACCCGATCCTAAGGATTTATTCCGCTATCAGTTTGCCGAAGACGAATAAAAAAAGGAGCGCTGAGCGCTCCTTTTTTTATTTTAAAATTCATCGTCGGCTAGTCCAAATACCCTTTGCAAGATACGGCGATTTTCAACTTGTAGCCCCCTCACTTCAGTTTGCATCTCTCTAACATCTGATTGCATCTCTCTAATTGCTTGCCATTGAGTTTCTTGACTTTGAGTTAGCCTTGTAACTGCTTGAAGCAAAGTTTCTGTAGCTGCATCATTACGAGATTGGCTTTCACCAAGTTTAGCGAATAGGCGTGATGCTTCAAAGATGAAGCTATCTAACTTAACGCTAGTGCTTTCAACTGTAGTAGCTAAGCGATCTAATCTTGCATCAGTCCATGTTTCTGGCATTGATTTCACTCTTTTATCTGTCTTAACTTTTATTAAAACATAAACTTTTAAAAGAAGATGGGGCGCTTTGCGCCCCATCTTCTTTTGTTATAGCTTGCAACGAGATATTTGGGCTTGCTCCCAATCGACATCATCTGTAATTGCATGGGAAAAATCGCAATTAACTAAGTTTGCTTTGTGAAAAGAGGCTTTAGTTAGATTTGCATACTGAAATCTTGTACCGATCATTGTTCGAGACGTATTAATTGTGAGGCGAAACAAATAAAGACTTCCAAAAATTTGTAATGGCTCGATCGCTAAAAATGTCAGGAGCGCCGTAAAACTATTAAACCTTAGTAAGCCAAAAATTGCATTAAATGCACCAGCAACTAATATTTTTGTGAATGTTGAGCCAAAAAAACCAAACCCAAAGGCAATGATCAAAGAGATAGTAGTCGCTATGAAAGTTCCTTTTCTACTTCTACCAGTGAAGGTAAAGCTAGCTGTAAAAGCGATCGCAAAACAAACAGAAAATAAAACGATTGCGACGATCGCTACCCAATAGACTGTTGTACGATCAATTTTTGCTGCACCAAAAATGAAAGCGATCGTAAAAGAGACCAGTAATATTGTGGCAATCATTGCTGTACCAGCAAACATTAGCGCCATTACAAACGCTGTCATACTGGCGATTACATTTTGACGTTGGCTTGCCCCCGCCCGTACATTAGCAAAATTAGCAGCTTTAAGTTGAGAACGACAAAAGTTACATCCACGAATATCTGCGCCGCTAAAATCAGCACCGACCAAATTTTTACCTTTAAACGAGCGATCGCGCAAATCTTGATTTGCAAAGTTGAGGCTTTGACTCATAGCGCCTGTAATAAATTCATAAAGGTTATATAGATGCTTTGCATCTATATAACCTTTATGAATTTTAAGTCAATTCGCCCAAGGTTGGCTTAGAAATATGTGGCAGTCCCCAGCCTAATTTTTCGCGCAAGACCTTAAAGAACTCCCCTTTATGTAAGCGGATAAACCTTGCTGGGTATTGCGATCGCTCGACTTCAACACGATAGTCAGGATAGACATAGCAGCCAGCATTGCCATCGACAACTAACACCAAACGATGACTATTAGCAGGTGTAACGACTGTTTTCTCGGTATTGGCAAATACTAACGCTCGTGAAGCCATCGAGTGAGCACAAATAGGAATCAGCTGAAATACAGGAATTCCTGGCTCGATCACGGGGCCACCTGCGGAGAGTGCATAGGCTGTCGAGCCTGTAGGTGTAGAAATAATTACCCCATCCGCAGCAATATCCACGGGCATATGACGACCAATCTGCACTTCAAAATGACACATACTAGTCAATGGTTCACGATGCAGTACCATTTCGTTCAACGATAGTGCTTCCCAGAGTAAACCTTGGCTATCGTAGACACGCACCGCCATCATTGATCGCTGCTCAACCACATAGTTACCTTCAACGACTTGAGTGATCGCTTCTTCCCAATCAGTCAGGTAAGTTTCAGTTAAAAAGCCCATATGCCCTGTATTCACGTTTAGCACTGGTAAACCGAGCGGAGCAATTTGACGGCAAGCGGATAGTACAGTGCCATCGCCGCCCAAAGCTACTGCAAACATGACATCTTGATCAAATCCTAACGGTACTAAGCTTTCAATCAAGGTGTGACATACAGGAGCATCTGGCTTGCCGTAGCCCAAAATACCGCCAGTTCCCGTCGCCATAACAGTCTGGATGCCACGCTTTTCTAGCCACAACTTCATATCCATCGCTACACGCTCAGCGACAGGTTTTGCGTCGTTATATATAATCCCGACTTTTGGCACGCTCAATGACTACCTAGACTATTCAAAAAATTTGTCAGTTTTGTAATTATATAGCAATCCAAGTTTTGCTTAGTACATAAAACCCAAATAACAGAAAGGCGTCGCTTCGCGCCGCCTTTCTGTTATTTGGGTTTTAGAAACCATTTA
>JANNDZ010000838.1:0-8878 GCA_031378395.1 Pseudanabaena sp. OTE_75_metabat_487_sub | reverse complement strand
GGTTAATGGTAAACAATTAGACCTTGGCAAATGGTTTGTCGATATTTTGTACGTACCAACATTAAAATTGGAATGATTTTTTGTCTGGAAGTCCCTTATTGTTTTTCTGGCGGTTAGCTTTTTATCTATTTGCTTTTTGCTTTATCAAGGTTTGCCAATTACCGATTTAGTGGAATCTCCTCGTGTTTTGGGTGGAATTGTGTTACAGACAACCCCTTACAGTTGTTCTGCTGCCACGATCGCTACTCTTGTTCGCAAGGTAAATCCCAATCTCACAATAACCGAAAAAGATGTAGTCAAGATCGCAGGAACCAGTCGGCTAGGAACAACCACTCTTGCCGAAATTCGAGCAATGGAAGAACTTAGTTTAGAGCCACAGTATGAGCGAAATCTCACGATCAAAGATTTAGCTAATCGCAGACAAATGGCAGTTTTGCACGTAATGGAACCAGTCGCAGGTCAGAGAATCCAACATGCGATCGCTCTATTTGAAATCGATTTGGCACAAGGTAACCTAACTGTCGCCAATCCTCTATATGGAAAACAGATTAAGACATTCGAGGAAATGAAAGATTATTGGCTCGGCGAAGCGATATTTGTGACAGTGAGTTCAAATAAAAACTAAAACAAATAAAGACAAATCGCCCGCGTAGCGGGCGATTTGTCTTTCGGTAATCAGCGATCGCTAAACTTCTTAATTGCTGGCAAATCATGGATTTCTATTCGCAAACCTTGGTGCAGGACTCCGAAATAGATATTGAAGATTTTTTTGTCGCTCGGCAATTGTCTCTGGTCCATAGCCCCATAGACTTTTGTAATAAAAGAATGAAACACCTAAGCCTCTATTTTTAGCATTTATAGCTTGTGAATAAACCCTAGACATCGGTACATTACTATTGCGAAGTCCAGAAAGAATTGCGATCGCTGTGGAAATTTTATTTTGTACTTCCACAATCTCAGGGCGGCTAATTTGAGAAAGATAATCATCTAGATCATCTCGATATACCTGCACCAGCAACTCATCTACAAAGCCTTGGCGTACCCAGCCTAGCCAGTCTTGCAACTGCTGCTTATAGGCAAACTCGTAATAATTAGGAGATACCGAGAAAATTACATTTGGCTTTCTTTGTTTCACAGCTTTACTTAGTCTTGCCATAAAAGCCGTAATCTTATTAGCTCGCCAGCGCACCCAATCAGGATCGTTGACATCAGCAGGAGCATCTTCTTTCATCTCTTGACGATAAAGGTTGAGGGTGTAGCGGTCATAGCCAAAGGTCTTAGGGAGACTAGTATGGTCGTCAAATTGAATGCCATCCAAATCGTAATTAGACACTGCTTCCAATACTAATTCCATCAGGAATTTTTGCACTTCAGGATGAAAAGGATTAAGCCATGCGACTTCGCCAGCAGCCGATATCGAAGTTTTATCACCATTCCGTTGTTGGGTAAGCCAATCGGGATGAGCGATCGCTAGCTCAGACATTTCTGGAGCCATAAATCCAAACTCAAACCAAGGCATCACTAATAAATTATTTTTATGTCCCTGCGCAATGATGTCCGCAACAATATCATGCCCTTCAGAACCACGATAAACAAAAGGCTGCGCTCCTGCCTCTAGAGCGACAGTGCTGGGATACATGGCATAGCCTGAGTTCCAGACAACTGGATAGATAGTGTTGAAGTTGAGTTGCTTGAGTTGTTGCAGAGCCTCACTCAGCTGTTTGCGATCGCGAAATACTGAGAAGTCGTTACTGGTCAGCCATACGCCACGAATTTCTTGGCGCTTGTCTATGGGTTGGTTGGTTGGTGAACTGGGGGGAATAGCAGGTTGCTTTAGCTGTGGGACTAGTAGTTTTACTTGTGGTTTTATTTGAGCGATCGCCTGATCATTTACTTGAAATGCAGGAGCAAAGCTATGTAAAAGTAGCGTGGCTGCAAAAGTTACGACAAAAAGAAATGACAAAAAACGTTTGCGCGATCGCAACATTTGCCTAAATATATGTCTAAGATTATAACTAAATTTATGTTTCCGCCAATCTTGAGGCATAAAACTTGGTAGTTGCATGAGTCGCATAAGTATAGATAATTAGACTAAATAAAAATACTGATCGCAATTCTCATTGTAAATCTGGTTTAGGCGATGCTGGTCTTGAGCAAGACTCGGTAAACTTAGATTTAGTTTCTATCCTGAGAATTAAGGGAGCTATCAAAAGCTAATTTGAGTTTGTTACAGATCTTGCTAGAAAGACAAGCGTGTTTTTGCCGAATCAAATTAATATAACGTTTTGTAAGCTAAAAAAAATTTAGAGGTTTGCATTATCGTAGGTGCTGCAAACCAGATTAACGTATGAGGAGTGCGCTGTAATGCTCAAGCAAAACCATCGGGCATGGGTGGAAGTCGATCTCTCAGCAATTAAACATAATGTGCATCAATTAAAATCATTGCTGACTTCGCCAACTGAGTTAATGGCGATTGTAAAGGCTGATGCCTATGGTCATGGGGCGATTGATGTTAGTCAAACTGCAATCGAGGCGGGAGCGACTTGGTTAGGCGTTGCCACAATTCCTGAAGGTATTCAGTTGCGTCGAGCAGGAATTACAGCGCCAATTGTGGTTTTAGGTGCGACTAATGGCGTTGATGAGATTAAGGCGATCGCAGAGTATCGATTGCAACCCACGATTTGTAATCCTAAACAAGCGCTGATCTATCACGAAGTACTCTCGCAGACTGGCGAGCAGGTTCCTGTCCACCTCAAAATTGATACAGGTATGTCACGGCTAGGGGTAAATTGGCAGGAGGCGATCTCCTTTGCCCAACTGGTGCAGCATTTACCTAATTTAGAAATCATGAGCGTTTATTCGCACTTTGCTACTGCCGATGACAGCGATCGCACTTTCATGCAATTACAAACCCAAAGATTTGAACAAGTAATTTCAGATCTCAAAGCTGAAGGGATCTATCCGCCTCGTATTCACATTTGCAATACAGCCGCGATGTTATGCGATCACCAATTTCACTACGATATCGTGCGAACTGGTTTAGGTCTGTACGGACTTTATCCCGCGCCCCATCTCAAAAATATTGTTGATTTACGTCCTGCGCTAACCGTCAAGGCGAGGATTACTCAAGTCAAAGAAATTAAGGCCGGGACAAGCGTTAGTTACGGGCGATCATTCATCGCTGCACAAGATATGACCATGGCAACGGTAGCGCTCGGCTATGCAGACGGCATTCCTCGCGGTTTGTCTAATCGGATTCGTGTCGCACTAAACGGTCAAAAAGTTGCTCAGATTGGCACAATCACGATGGATCAATGTGCGATCGATGTTACTAATGTTCCCAATGTAAATGTTGGGGATGTAGTGACATTTTTAGGTGGCGAATCTGAAAATACTGCTGACGACTGGGCAAATTTATTAGGCACGATTTCATGGGAGATTCTTTGCGGGTTTAAGAATCGATTGCCAAGGATTAATGTTGTCCATGCGATCGGTCTTACGACTTTACCGAAAGCTATCTAACACCAAAACATAAAATGGCGTAGCCATTTTATGTTTTAAAAACCCTTACAGGGTTTGGCTTTTAACTCACAGAAGTGTTGTCCCACTTTTGTGAATTGGTATAAATTTACATCGTGGAGTTCATCCTGTCCCAAAGAATTAGGGATATGTCAAGAAGTTAAAATGCAAATTACTGAAACGTGATTTCAAATACCTTACTGACACAGGTAAGATATTAGCAATAAGTACTGATTTGGGGCGCATATCCTGTCTATGACTGACAAAGAACAAATGAGCCTGTTTGATCTGACTCCATCGGAGGTTCCTTTGGTAGACCTTCCCCATGCGGAGGGATCTGCTGATCTTTCGCCGACAAAAAAAACTGCACGGGCTGCTAAAAATACTAGCCCTGTTCCTGCTGCCCCATTGCCAGTGCATGAGCAATTTACTAGCCTAGACGCATTGAGAGAAGCAGCTTGCAATTGCCAGAAATGTCCTCTTGCCCCAACGCGGACTAATGTTGTCGTCGAGAGAGGCGATCGCAGTGCCAAAATCCTGATCATCGGCGAAGCGCCTGGTGAACAAGAAGACCTATCAGGCTTGCCCTTTGTTGGCAAATCTGGACAGCTTTTAGACAAAATCTTAGAATCAGTAGGATTTGACACCAATAAAGATATCTATGTTTGCAATACAGTCAAATGCCGTCCCCCCAATAATCGTGTCCCCACCGAAATAGAAACTACTACTTGTAAACCCTATTTACTGGAACAAATAAGGCTAGTCGATCCTAAAATTATTTTGTTAACGGGTGCGACATCGCTCAAATCAATATTGGGCGAAAAGTTAGGCATTACTAAAGTTCGTGGCAAATGGTACGAGTGGGAAGGGCGTTTAGTGATGCCAATATTTCATCCCTCTTATTTATTGCGAAATCAAAGTCGCGAACAGGGCAGTCCGAAGTGGCTAACATGGCAAGATGTGAAAGCGATCAAAGCCAAGTATCTAGAAATTATCGGTATTGATAGCGTAATTGAGGACGATGAGGAATTTTAGTGAGTACTTTAAAAGAAGATTTAACGAAGATGGTAGATGTAGCGATCTGGGACTGGCTATCTCCCCATGCTGCAAGGGCGCGAGTAATTTTAGTTGGGGCAAAGCTGGATATTGTCGATGTGGGCGTTGCGCTGACTGAGGATAATACTCAGTTAGTCCAATCATGGATCGAAGATGGCTGGATACGCCATCCGATGGCTGAAGAGCTTAGTGCTTGGAATGCAAATAAAGAAAAAGAGTTTATTAGCCTTGTTGTGCCACCATTTGTTCTTGTAAGACTTGACCCTATTTCCGAATAAGAATAAACAAAGCCTCGCTAAGCGAGGCTTTGTTTATTCTTATTCGGCGCATTTAATTTATGAAAAAAAGAGAGAGCAGCTATTAGCTACTCTCTCTTTTTTATTAACGGTAACCAAAAGAAAAAGCCTAGGTTACTTTCCCTGTTTCGTTCCTAGGCTTTTTCTTTTGTTCGCTCCTCACACCTCTATAATATACACCCCTCTTTCTAAAATGTCTACTAGTTTGTCGAGCAATATAGGTTTTTTTTGTAAGCCTTTTGGCTGATGTTTGTACTTTTATTTACTTGTTCTTGCGATCGCTACCCATCTAGGGGAGGCGCAAAGCCTTAATTTGCATAGAGATCGCCTTCAAACAATCCCCAAGGCGATCTCTAAACGATCCAATTTTCTAACCCTAAACCAGAAATATTGATAAAATCCTTTGTGTTATTCGTAACTATTCGATCATGACGCGATCTCGCTACGGCAGCAATCATGGCATCTAGTTCACCTGTGGGTTTGCCGATTTGTCTAAGTTCTGATTGGATTTTGCCAAATTCTCTAGCTGCCGATAGATCAAAACTGATAATTGGCATATCTTTGAGAAAAAGCTCAAGTGATGCAAGGTTCTGTTCTACTCGCTGTGAGCAGTAAACTCCCTTATAAAGTTCGGCAACATTAATTGTGGAAATATAGCATTCATCAGCACAAACATTAAAAGACGAGATAACTTGAGGATTGCCTTTGAGCAGTGCAATGCAGATATTGGTGTCAAGTAAATACATGGATAGTTAGAAGTCTAAGGAGTCGATATTTCTGCCATAGTCCCGATGGCGTTGTGTGTCAATATCGGTAAATATTTGATCGATATCTAGTTGGTTTCGCCATGCGCCGAATATACGATTTAGTCTTGCTAGTCTTGCGCTTTTATCTTTGGGTTTGTCGGCTTCAATTTCCAGAAATACTGCTCCGTCAGGAATATTAACTATATCTAGCAGTTGAATCGTTTGCCCTGATTTAATGCCTTGAACTTGTAGTTTCATAGTTATGCAACACCAGTAACTTAATTGCTAGAGTAGCATAACTGTCTTGAATGATTTGGATAGACGATCGCCCAAATCATTCAAGACAGTTATGCCATTCAAATAATCACATCACAGGGCGATCGCTAGTTCAGGCTAGACCTTTGACTCGAAATCATCGGGATCGTAGCCGATGTCGCCGACAAAGCAGAAGGAGAGCATTAGGTCAAAAATTTGGCGATCAATTTTGAGTTTGGTGGGCTTAGTTTCTTCAGGTTCAAGCATTCGTTTGATATCACTGGTAAATTTGCGCCATTCTCTGTGGGCGTAGCGATCGCTTTCTGTAGCTTTGGGCTTGATTGGTTCGAGTAGGTCTTCTAGATAAATTTCAAGGGGAGATTCATCCGAAATTGTTTCTTCAAACATTATGTCAATTTCTTCAAATAGGTTTCGCATATAGGTCGGGTAGCGACCTGAGAGGGCGAGAAATGACATGGCGATGCGCTTGTCTGGATCAGTAGGGGCTTTTGCTTCTTTTTGACTGCGCGTTGACCAGATAATTTGCAAGATCTTGTAGATATTGATTAGACGCTTGGCAGTACGGGGCGTGATGTCTACGTGTTTGCAGCAGTTTACTAATAGCTTAAATTCTTCTTCTTCAAATTCGATGGTTTGGGCGATGGTTTCGAGGAATGTAGTCTCATCTGTGGAGGTTGGGGCTTGTGGGGTTGGAATTGTCGGGGCTTGAGTGGTTTGAGTAGGGATGGGTTGTAAATTTTCTAATGATTCTGGGGTGTCGATCGCGGATGGTTCAGGGTCAATAACATCAGGTGTCTGAACATTTAGCTCGGCTAAAGGCGCGATCGCTTCTTGTATTTCTTCCTGTGGTTCCGTTTTTGGGGTGATGTCGTCAGTTTCAAAAGATGTCGATGGGGCTTGGGGCTTAGCTATTTTGGTTTGGGCGCGAAGGTAACCGTCAATGCTTGAGGATGAAATGGGGCGCATTCGGTAGGGAATCTGGATGATTTTTTCGAGATAGTCAAGTCCAGATGGTTTGCCGCCACGCTTGAGAACGCCTTCGTAGACTTGTTCTAGGGCGCGGGCAATATAGCGATCATCGATGCCTAACACGACAATGAATAGCTTGGTGTTGAGCAGGAGTTGGACTGATTCTAGGACTTCGACAA
Source organism: Pseudanabaena sp. OTE_75_metabat_487_sub (assembly GCA_031378395.1). Taxonomy (GTDB): domain Bacteria; phylum Cyanobacteriota; class Cyanobacteriia; order Pseudanabaenales; family Pseudanabaenaceae; genus Pseudanabaena. The sequence goes on along the minus strand of JANNDZ010000838.1, from coordinate 1,837 downwards.
CGCGATCGGGTGGACAACGATCTAGGTCATCGATGTAGAGAACGACTCTCGCAGGACCTCTTGGGAAGAACTTCTTTAATTCTTCTCGGTTATGTTGCCAATCGGTGAGGCGATCGGAGAGTGCGGCGAGATCTTGCTTGACCTGTTGCATTAGTCCTAGTCGTTTGCCATAGTCGTCAACTTGGAGCCGATCGCTTACAAAGTCCATGAGTGAGGCATAGTTGGCGGTGAGTCCTACACGCTGTTTTTGTTCTGCGACTTGGATCTTGAGTTGGGCAACTTCTTTGACTAGGCTTTCAGAATCGCTTTGCTTTTGTTTTAGCAAGAACTCGCGATCGCTTTGAATTTTTGCTTGTTCTTTTTGGACGGAGTTGAGGTAATTGTTGAGGGTTTTTAGGATTGGGATGAGGGTGGTGACGGCTGCGGCGATCGCTGTGATTACTTGCACACCTGATGGAATTTGGGTTCGGATTGATTCCATCCATTGGGGGAAATTGGCGAACCAGTTGCGAATTATGTTGCTGAGTTCGGTGAAGTTGTTTTTTGCTTGAGTGGGAATCAGGCGATCAAATAGGCTTGCTAAGCCAGTTTGTTCTAGCAGGTTTTGAGTGGCGGTAAAGATCGCGGTGCGGGTTGCGGGATCTAGGGTGAGGACGATCAATAAAGACATTAAGAGCAGAGCAATTAAGCCTTGCCAACTGGTCACGACTTTCTTTATTAAGGCGATCGTTTCATTGGTGGTTTTACCCGCTTCGGCTAATTTTTCAATTTCATTTTTGTATTTTTCAATTTCTTCTTTAGAAAACAGAAGCCGCGTAATCGCTTTAACAATGGGTGTCCAGAGTGCTGTCGCTTTGAGGTGGTTGAGTTGTTGTTTTACTTCTGCTTCGGCGCTTTTGAGTTGGCGTTGCAGTTCTTGTTCTTTTTTCTGGAGTTCCTGCTCTTGCTGTTTTAAACGCTGTTGTTCTTTTTGTTTGTTTTGATCGAGGGTATTCCACAAGTAGTTAGAATTTGATTTGGGATCTTTCCAGTTGTTAAATTCTTTGAGGCGATCGTTGGATTCAATAAAAGCCCTGCGTTCTTCGTCATTGGTCAGGTAAAGCACTCGCCAAAATTCGCCTCCATTTAGCAAAGCTTGCTCAAACTCTTTTTGTTGATAGAGATTGATTTCAGGATCAGAATTGTTTGTAGGTTTAAGATTTAGCGGTTTACTTTTCTTGAATTTCTCTAAATTCCTTTTGCTATCTTTTAAACGCTTAGGGAAGCCGTCAAGGATTAGAAACAATAAATGCTCTATGACGGACTCAATCCCTTCACGTAAAGATTCATAGGATGTTTTTAGGTTTTCGGGAAAGTAATATTCTACAAACTGTTCTAAGAGCCATTTGATAAATGGGAAATTGTCAATTTTTGATTTTAGCTTTAACTTCTTATTTGTGAGTCGATCAAATGGTTTAACAAATAAATAATAGAGAATAAGAGTAAGAATAATTGACAGAAATATAATGATGTGCAGAACAAATTGAATGATCCAAAGATTTAGAATTTTTTGACCAAATATTACAAGTCCCTTTCTGGAGCTTTCGATTCTTATCTGAATGGTTTCCTGAAGCTTCTTAAGAGGATTATAGATAAGACGATCAATATTACGAGTTGATGAAGATTTTGCTGAAGAGTTCGATGTTCTTGTTTGAGACGCTGGAGAAGAACTTAGGAAAATCCCAATTTGCCGTTCTAAGGTGATTTGACGATTTAACTCATAGAAAATTTCCTGCATCAAGCTTGCCCAAAGATCGGACTTGGCGTAAGTCCAAGCATTGAAGCTAATTTGATAGAT
>JANNDZ010000811.1:0-7691 GCA_031378395.1 Pseudanabaena sp. OTE_75_metabat_487_sub | reverse complement strand
GCCGTAGTTGCTTTACCTCTGGCTCTTGCCTTTGCTGTAGCTAGTGGAGTGGAGCCGAAAGCAGGATTATATACAGCGATCGTCGCAGGGACTTTAGCATCGCTTTTTGGTGGCTCCTCCGTCCAAATTACAGGACCAACTGGAGCAATGGCAGTCGTCTTGGTGGGAATTGTCGCTAAGTATGGAATTGAAAAAGTCTGGATTGCAGGCGTAATGGCGGGGATTATTCAAATTGCCTTGGGTGTTGCCAAAATGGGGCAGTTAGTCAAATTCATTCCCTATCCCGTCACAGCAGGTTTTACCAATGGTATAGCGGTAATTATTTTTTGCGGACAACTGAACAATTTTCTCGGCTTGGAGTTAGGACGCAGCGAGCATTTTCTCCCCGCCTTGTGGGATACCTTAACTCATATTGGGGCATTCAATTGGGCAGCGATCGCGATCGCTTCGGTAGTGATTTTCACTAAACTTTTATTGCCAAAAATTACAACTGTAATTCCAGGCTCCTTAGTAGGATTGATTTTAGCTACAGCGATCGCTTCTTATTTTCAGCTTGATTTACCGACAATTGGCGAAATTCCCCGTGCTTTACCTTTACCACATGGCATTCCCCATTGGAACGATCCCCGTCTGCTTCGTGAGTTAATCAATCCTGCCTTAGCCTTAGCTGCTTTAGGTAGTATTGAATCTCTTCTCTCGGCTGTAGTCGCGGATGGAATGACGGTTAGCGAAAAACACGATAGTAATCAAGAGTTAATTGGGCAGGGAATTGCTAATTTAGTTGTGCCATTTTTTGGGGGAATTCCCGCGACAGGCGCGATCGCTCGGACGGCTGTGAATGTGCGATCGGGCGGTAAAACGAAGCTATCAGGAATCATTCATGGCGTAGCTTTGGCAGTGATAATTATGAGTTTGGCTCCATTGGCGGCAAAAATCCCCCTAGCAGCACTGGCTGGTATTTTGATGGTGGTGAGTTTGCGGATGGTGGAATGGGAAGCGATCGGGCTACTAATGCGATCGACCTACGCCGATCTCAGCGTGATGTTGCTCACTTGGGGGGTAACGATCTGTTTTGACTTAGTATTGGCTGTCGAAATTGGACTGATTGCGGCGGGAGCATTATTTATCAAACGGATGAGTGACCTGAACCTTGCGCGTATACCCGATATCGAGGCTTTTCCAGCAGGCGTGCCTTTAGAATTGGGTAAAGAAATTGCCGTTTATCGAGTTGATGGCCCTGTATTTTTTGGCGCGGCGGAACGGTTTGCCACATTCTTAAGAGATGAACCAGAAGTTAAGCATTTGATTTTACGGATGCGCTTTGTGCCGATTATGGATACTACAGGTTTGGTGGCTCTTGAGGATATTTATAGAGATTTAAAGCGACATAGTTGCCATTTGATCTTGACAGGCTTACAACCAGAAGTAGAACAATTGCTCGATCGCACTGGATTATTAGACAAAATTGGGCGAGAAAATTGTTATCTCACAACGGATTTAGCAGTTGGTGCTTTGCTTCCAAGCTAATCGATAAGCGATCGCAGGCTAGTTCACACAACTCAAATATGATTGGATCGGCGATTTCATAATACACACTTACCCCTGAAGGTTTGCGAGATAATATTCCTGAACATCATGAAACCAATTCGTATTTTCTATTTTTCCGATGTTTTGTGTATTTGGGCTTACATTGCTCAAATTCGTTTAGAAGAACTAAAGACCGCTTTTCCTGAAAATGTCGTCATTGATTATCACTTCGTTCCTGTGTTTGGGAATGCGCGGGAGAAGTTAGAGAATGGATGGCGCGATCGCGGTGGATTGACGGGTTATCAAAATCATGTCAAGGCGATCGCTAGTAAATTTGAGCATATTTCTGTGCATCCTGATGTTTGGTCACGAGTTCCCGCTTCTTCCACATCAGCCCATTTATTTCTGAATGTTATTCAGTTGTTGGAGATAAAAGGTTTAGTTTCAGAATCCGATAAGGCTTTGGAAAGAACTGCTTGGGCATTTCGAGAAGCATTTTTTACGAAACTTGCTGATATTAGCGATCGCAAGGTGCAATTTGAAATTGCCGAAAGTTTGGGGCTAGATATCACTCTAATTCAAGAGCAGATCGACAATGGTGAGGCTTATGCTCTGCTGTCTAAGGATTTTGATTTAATCAAAGAACATACGGTTACAGTCAGTCCGACTTTGATCTTTAATGAAGGTAGACAGCGACTAAATGGCAACGTGGGCTATCGAGTTATTGAAGCTAATATTCGAGAGCTGTTGCATAATCCACCCGATGAACAATCTTGGTGTTAGAGATGTAAAGATATGAACAGATAAATTGTTCACCCGCTAAAATATTTGTTAAGGGCATTCCAATGATTCACCACGAACACAACCATGCTCCTAAAACCCATAATCGTGCTTTTTTGATTGGAACAGGTCTAAATATTAGCTTTGTTTTAGTTGAGGTTTGGTTTGGGCTGCTCACCAATTCTCTCGCACTATTAGCAGATGCAGGACATAATCTTAGTGATGTTTTAGGATTACTTTTAGCATGGGGAGCCAGTTATCTTGTGCAGCGTCCTCCCAATCACAAGTATACCTACGGACTTCGCCGCTCCTCGATTTTGGCTGCTTTAATTAATGCAATTTTGTTGCTGCTAACGATGGGTGGTATTACTTGGGAAGCCATTCGCCGCTTGCAAGAGCCTACAGCGATCGCTGGCGGCACGGTGATTTTAGTAGCAGGAATTGGGGTGGTGATTAATACTGTGACAGCGCTCTTGTTTCTGTCAGGACGAGATGAAGACATGAATATTCGTGGAGCTTTTTTGCATATGGCAGCCGATGCGCTAGTGTCTGTGGGCGTGGTACTGGCGGGAATTGCCATTTTGCTGACAGGTTGGCTCTGGTTCGATCCCGTGATTAGTCTGGTGATTGTTGCCGTAATTGTAGTTGGAACTTGGCAGTTATTTAAAGATGCCTTGCAATTAATACTTGATGGAGTTCCCCAACAAATAGAACTGATTGCTGTAAGGACTTTTTTACATGAATTGCAAGGCGTAACTCAAGTTCATGATCTGCATATTTGGGCAATGAGTACGACTGAAACTGCTCTTACCGCGCATTTAGTTATACCAGAAGGATATACAGGCGATCGCTTTCTTAACGATACTTGCGAAGCACTGCATACTAATTTTGGCATCGACCATTCAACCCTACAGATCGAGTCTGGCGATCCAGAATATCCGTGTCATCTAGAGCCAGAGAGTCATGTGTAGAAATTATAACGAAATTGCCTTTACATAGCTATTTCTTTTATAATTTATATATCTATATATATCAATATATAAAGGCTGTCGATAAGACTTTTCAAAGCCGATGAGTCATGGAATTAGGAGCGCAATATGAATATGGTCAAGATTGAAATTTTGGGCACGGGTTGTAAAAAGTGCCAACAGTTAGAATCTAATGCTAAACAAGCTGTGGCAAATCTGAATCTTACTGCGGAAGTTGTGCATATTACCGATCCTGTGGAAATTGCTATGCGTGGTGTGATGTCTACCCCCGCAATGACGATCAATGGCAAGGTTGTCAGCAAAGGTCAAGTAATCAGTACAGAGCAAATTCAACCGCTATTGCAGCGCTAAGCGAATAATGCCATGTTCGATCCCTTTTATCCCTTTGATTGGCTCGCAACTCAGATTGTCACTAAACTTTTGGGGCTAGAAATCTCATCACATTTAGGATCAAGTCTGCATTTCTTCCTTTACGATGTGCCAAAAGTTTTAACATTGCTGATTGTGATTAGCTTTGTTGTTGGTACATTTCAGAGCTTTTTAGAACCAGAGAGAGTTCGTTCTTTGCTAGAAGGAAAGCGGACTTTTGCTGGGAACGTTTTGGCAGCAATGGTGGGAATTGTCACCCCATTCTGTTCTTGCTCGGCGGTTCCTCTATTTATCGGATTTTTGGAGGCAGGTGTTCCTTTAGGCGTGACTTTCTCCTATCTGATGGCAGCGCCAATGGTTAATGAAGTCGCTGTCATCCTCTTATGGGGATTATTTGGACTGAAGGTGACGCTGATTTATATCGGTTTTGGTGTGGGCTTAGCGATCGCATCTGGATATATCATCGGGTTGCTCAAACTAGAAAGATGGGTAGAACCATTTGTATGGGAACTGCAAAGATCTCGTCAAGGCATAGTGCTCGAAGATGAAAACGACATCGAACCTGCCCTGACTTGGAAGCAAAGATTTGCGCAAGGCAGATATCAATCTAGCGAAATTGTGCGATCGGTATGGCTATATGTAGTGCTTGGGATTGCGATCGGCGCTGGAATTCATGGTTATGTTCCGACCGATTTCATTATTAAATATGCGGGTGCAAATAATCCTTTAGCAGTCCCGATCGCCGTAATTTTGGGTGTACCACTTTATGCCAACATTGCGGGGGTAATGCCGATTACTGAAGCTTTAGTTAATAAAGGAATGCCTATGGGTACAGTTTTAGCCTTCACGATGGCTGTAACTGCTCTATCTCTCCCTGAAATGGTAATTCTCAAAAAAGTGCTGCGTCCTCAACTATTAGCAGTATTTGTTGGACTAATGACAGTTGGCATTATTAGTATTGGTTACATCTTCAATGCCCTGCTTTTATAATGGAATTCACGCTCACTGAACTTGAGAGATTTGGTATAAGAAGCATACAAAGTCAGTAAGGTTTCAATCACATTATATATCGTACTCAATCAACTCAATCAAATCATTCTCGAAATCAAGCGATCGCCTGTCACAGTTAAAGCTTTGCATGGAGAAACTCATCATGTTTAAAAAGTTAATCCAGACAATATTGATAGGATGTGCGATCGCTTTATGTTTCTTTACTGGCATAGATCAAAGCCAGAGTTTTGCAGCATCTTTACCAGCATCCATAAATCTACAATCAGATGCAGGTGGAAAGATCTCTGTGTCCAACATTCGAGAGCTCAAAGAAAGCTCAGGGCAGATGGTCTATCAAGCGAGACAAACTCTCAAAGATCAGCATGGTAATAACTGGCAAGCGATCGCCTTTGAACGGATCAGAAATGATGGGCAAACCAGCTTTTATCTGCGCTTGGTGGGATTCCCTAAAGTAGCTGAGATAGATCGCAGTCAACCGCTCATCCTGACTAATTCTCTAGGGAAAATCCTCACAGCTACCGACTCTTCAAATGATATTTTTACAGATTCATTCGAGCCTCAACCTAATGCTGGACAGTATAATCTCCAACCTGTTTTATCGCAGTTACAAGCCAAGATTCCTTTAAAATTATCGTTGCCAATTATTGGGGACGAAGCTATTAGCTTATCTGTGCCACCCTCGTTTGTTGAAGAATGGCAAACCATTGCTAACTACAGATAAATCAGATCAAATTCTAGATTGAGAACAATGAAACCTATATTGATTAAGAAAAAAATGATATCCATCACATGGCAATTTGTAGTCCTCTTACTAGCTGGCTTTAGCATAAGCTTAGGTTTGTTCATGAACTATTCTTTGAAATTACCACCAATTGTCATTGTTATCGTTTCGATCGTAGCTTTGTTGGCGATCGTTGCGATGTATGGGAGCGATCGCTGGCGGTCTGAGACTGATAAATTACGAGTCAAAATGACGAATGGACAGCAACCAATTCAGCCTAAAACCTATGATCCAAAAGAGATAGTAGACTTACCTGAGCCTGTGCAGCGATATTTTAAGGCTGTGCTTCAGGATGGACAAGCGATCATAGAAAAGATTGAACTCTCTCAACGCGGACAGTTTCATATGAATGAAACAGAGCATAAATGGCATAAGTTTACTGCTACGCAACTTGTGACTACTCAAAGACTAGGCTTCGACTGGGATGCAAAAATTGAGATGGTTCCATTCATCAATGTATTTGTCCATGATACATATCTATTAGGAGAAGGAAATCTCCAAGCCTCAATACTTGGTCTTTTCACGGTTGCGAAAATGCACAATACTCCTCAATTGAACCAAGGCGAATTATTACGCTTCTTTGCGGAAGCGGTTTGGTATCCGACCTCGTTGCTACCTAGTCAAGGTGTGATCTGGGAAGAGATCGATCAACATTCTAGCCGAGCCACTTTGACCGATGGCAAAACAACTGCCTCGGTTGTGTTCCAGTTTGATGCTGAAGGTTTAATTACCAGTATGCGTGCCGAGGCTCGTTGTCATAGCGTAGTTGGTGACAAATTGATGTTTATGCCTTGGGTAGGTAATTTTAGAGAGTACTCTGTGCGTAATGGAATGCGGATTCCTTTATATGGCGAAGTCGGTTGGGAGCATCTAGAAGGACTTCGCCTTTATTTTAAAGGAAAGATTACCAAGATTAATTACGAATTTGCATCATAGGCAACAGTTCATGAAAAAAGTACCTTTCTTCGATCGCCGCTTATTTTTATTAGGAATATCTTTATGGCTTTATATGATGGGGCTTTTTTTCCCAGCGCTTGCCTTTGAGATCATCAATTACAAGACCTCATATTCAGGTGTCATGGTTAATATGAGAGGGATTGAAGTTACCGCTTGGGGTGTACTCGGATTGTTATTCTTACAAATACCAGCGATCGGCTGGTTAGCAAATCCACTGTATTGGTTTTCCTGTATATCTTTTGTGCAGAAAAAATACAAATTTTCCATGGTTTCTGCTCTTATAGCAACTACAGTCGGTTTTACAGGAACAATATCCGCATACTGGCTTGCCTTACCTAATGGAAGTAGTCCTGATAGTCAGATTTTATTAAGTAAGTTGTTACTTGGTTTTTGGTTATGGCTTGCTGCTCCTACATTCCTGATGCTTGTTAATTTTGTCTATTTGCAATATAGGAGTCGCCCCAATGCACATGAATAAAGGAAGGAGAAACATAAAATTAAACTTGTATACACTGCCAATTCTGTTAGTAACGATTATTTTTTCTTTGCTTATTTTTAAAGATAAGGCGATCGCACAAGAGGCTGATGTGCCGAAACCTAATGGTAACGGAGACTTTAATAGCATATTTTTACAAGGAAACCGTGGTTATTACGCTGTTAAAAAATGGCTAGTTATTCAGTTTGTAGAATCAGAAATGAATGGTGGCACTGTAAATTGTCGATACACCCCGAATGGAGAGATAAGGTCGCGCATTCGCAGAGGGGCTATCATTACGGCTGTTTTTAATCAAACTGCACAGGGTCGAGTCCCCAATCCCCATACCTCAGCCGATGATGCCATTGTTTTAGACAATAGTGATTCACCTTGGTTGCGGGTAATCGGCACAAGAGAGGAGTTAGCATATCCCGTCAGACCTCTAACTTTCGATGACTTAGGAGAATGCTATGTGAGGGCTAATTTAAAATATATTGCTCCCATTAATCCTGATGCAATCAATTTTTACGTTCAAAAAACATCTTTTTCTTACTGTGCTGTTAAGCCTTTGTATTGCTTACCTATTATCGCTCAATGGCTATCACTAAGATAGTTGTATTCAGTACATCCAATTAACGGCACTGGTTTAGTCTGCTTAGATTTTGGGAGTTTTGATAAGCAAGAGATACAGTAATTTAATGGATAAGAAAAAGGATGAAAATAATGGATAACAGCATATTCAAAAAACACTCACCTATCAAATTCTTTTTGTTGGTACTTTTGCTGTCAATTCCTTTTTGGA
>JANNDZ010000777.1:0-2418 GCA_031378395.1 Pseudanabaena sp. OTE_75_metabat_487_sub | reverse complement strand
CGCCCTTTTTATTCAGGTAATTTTAATGAATTTAAAATTTCCCACCGCTTATCGATGGTAGCCGTTGAACCGTCAAGACTATTTGTATCAGTAATTTCAAGAGCAGGCGCATCAGGTGCAATCTTCGGATAGGGAATAGCTAAAATTAATTGCTCATATAGCCAAGCCGCAGGATCAAAATAACCAGTAGGAGATATAGACTCTAATAAGTCATCTGTTTCAATTTCTCGCTCTCTGGGATACTCACTTTCTTGCAAAGGCTCAGCTAGACAAATCCTCTCAGAATTGTTGATCGCCAACCTGTAGTTAAATTGCACTAACGTGCGATCGCAAGTCAAAGTCATAATCGTCGAAGCTTTAGAACTAACTTCGAGAAAAGAACCAACATGCCTGACACTAATCATCCCTTGTACAGGAGTTAATGTCTCCAGCCCCTCAATAAATTCTTTGAACTCAAAACTTTCAGTCGCATCTACGGCTCTAGCGATCTGAGGTATATATAACTTTTCCATCAGCTCTGCACCAACTTGACAATCAAATGACGATTTGGCTCTCGACCCTGACTATGGGTTTCAATATCTGGAAAACCTTCTAATAGCTGGTGAATATGTCTGCGATCGGCGGACGACAATTGCTTAATGACAAACTCAGCTTGAGTCTCGCGAACCTGCTGCACCGCATTTTCTGCCAAAGCCTGTAGGTCAGCTATACGATTTGACCGATAGCCATTTAATTCGACTGTATAAAAATTGCGATTTTCTGTCTCTGATGTGTCTGAAGGTAAATGACAATTCAACAGAATACTAGACAAATACTGTAAAGAATCAAGTACTATGCCATCTTTACCAATTAATCTTTGAATTTGCTGATCCTGTAAACCATCAGAACCTATTTCTAGCCAATAGTTCTTAGAGCCAGCAGTAACTTGTTCTGGAGATACCTCGGCAAGACGAATATCAACCGAAGTCGCATAACCCATCAAACTTAAAAGCTCTTGCAGCCAATTAGCACTTGCTGAAGTATCTTCCATAAACCCTACTTGCCTGATCAAATTTCTATTAAATATAATTTCAATACTAAATTGGGTGACGCAAAGCGCCACCCAATTTAATTAAGAGCCTTTCTTCTTTTTCTTATTAGAAGAGTTAGGCTCAAATGGTAAAGCAGACTTAGTCGGACTCTTTGTATCTTGGTCTTTATCGTCAACTACAACTTTAGCTTTAGTATCAACAGTCTTTGTAGTTTCAGATTTGCTAGAGACGCTAGTTTTAGCTTCAGACTTAGAGCTAGCTTTAGCGGAAGGCGCAGAATTCGCCGAAACCGCAACCAACTTTTGCAAGTTTTCAGGAAGTGGTTCTTTAGCAACAATAAAAGCTTGCAAAGTTTGGAAAATATTTGCAATCAACATGTAAAGCATTACACCCGATGGCAGTGGAAAAAACAAAAACATACCAGAGAAAATAATTGGTGTGAGTTTGTTCATCGTGTCCTGTTGCGAAGCTTCAGGTGTAGCATTGCTTGGCTTGGGCGTAGATCCACTCGAAATATTTTGGTTGGCATAAAGACTGATGCCAAATCCCAATACCATGATCACGATATCCCAGTTAATGCTGCCATCGGCATTGGTAACACCAGTTTTACCGAGGGCTTTAATGAATAGGAAGCCTTTATTTGAGGCTAATCCAGGTACTGTTGCTTGGACAGTAACTTCACCCGTTTGCTTGGCAATTACAGTTCCATCATCTAGAAGCTCGACTAATTCTTGCCCCTTGGTGACTTTCCATCTAGTCGTCAGCTCTACATCTGGATATTCGGTAGCTAGAGCATTGAAGTCTTTTCCTAGGGAAGTCTGTAAAACAATCTTCGATTGATCACCGATCGCCAAGTTAGTGCCGTTTACAGCGGTTGCAAGAACTGGGAAATGCACGCGATCGGCAAAATAAACGTTCTGACTAGGTGAAGTAAAAGGCTGATGTTGAATCTCGGCTTGATTTTCGGGAGTCGCAATCTGAAAGTTAAGAGAATAATTTATATCTGCAAAGGGTGATCCCCTCAAAGTAGCAAACAACGCAAACAGGATCGGTAATTGAATTATGGCAGGTAGACATCCCGACAGGGGATTTCCAAATTCTTTAAAGTTAGCAGAGTTGACCTTAGCTACCTCTTCTTGTTGCTTAGCAGGATCGCCCTTATATCGCTCTTGAACTTCTTTAATTCTTTGTTGCATCACAGGATTAGCGATTTTCATGCGCCGCATACTGCGAAGCTGATTAGCACTAACGGGAAACAACACAAAACGTACAACCAACGTTAATGCAATAATTGCCAATCCATAGTTCGGCACGATGCCGTAGAAAAAATCTAGGAAAGGCAACATTATGTTGTTGGAAAGAAAACCTACACCGAAATCCATTTTCT
>JANNDZ010000389.1:0-9612 GCA_031378395.1 Pseudanabaena sp. OTE_75_metabat_487_sub | reverse complement strand
ACAAACACTTTGACAAATCCTGTAAAAGTATCAAAGGTTGAAGTCCTTAAGCAAAAAAGTAACTTTTTGCGAGGTCCTATCAACACTGAGTTAACTGATGGCAATCCTTTTTTCAGTCAGGATGGTATTCAAATCCTGAAGTTTCATGGTTCCTATCAACAAAAAGAACGCGATTTAGAAAAGAACAAGACTAAAGGCGAAGAAGCGCAATACAGCATGATGTTGCGTACCCGTAGCCCAGGCGGCATAATTCCTTGGCAGTTGTATTCGGCTCTGGATAAACTCTGCGATAAGTATGGCAACCATACTTTGAGAGCTACAACACGTCAAGGTTTTCAGATTCATGGGATTCTCAAAGAAAATCTGAAGACAGTGATTGCTGATATCACCAGAAATATGGGATCAACCGTAGGCGCTTGTGGCGACATAAATCGTAACGTGATGGCTCCATCGGCTCCCTTTAAAAATAAGCCTGAGTACGACTATGCTCGCGAATACGCTTTTAAAATTGCGGATTTACTTGCTCCACAAGCTGGAGCCTATTACGATATTTGGCTGGATGGTGAAGTGGCGGTTACTTCTTCCGAAGCGCTAGAAGTAACCGAAGCGAGAAATCGTCAGGGGGCGGGGACTGCTAAAACCAATATCAGTGATGTCGAGCCGATCTATGGAGTTCAGTATCTGCCCCGCAAGTTTAAGATTGCGATCGCCGTTGCTGGTGATAACTCAGTTGATCTGTATACCAACGATTTGGCGTTAGTGGTAATTACCAATGCGCAGAAAGAACTTGAAGGTTTCAATGTTTATGTCGGTGGTGGTTTAGGACGCGCCCACAATAACGATGCAACTATTGTCAGAATGGCTGACAGCATTGGCTTTGTACCTGTCGCCAAAATCTATGATGTGATTAAGGCGATCGTTTCTTTACAACGGGACTATGGCGATCGCCACAATCGTCGCCATTCTCGCTTCAAGCATATTCTGCATGAGTGGGGCGTAGAAAAATTCAAGCATGTTTTGCGAGAATATTTCCCCACGGAATTAGCACCTGCGCGAGCCTTACCAGATTTTAAATATCAGGATTATTTGGGCTGGCATGAACAGGGTGATGGCAAATATTTTGTCGGTGTCTCGATTGAGAATGGTCGTGTAAGCGATCGCGAAGATTTGCAACTAAAAACGGCTTTACGCGAGATCAGCGAAAAGTTTCATCATGATTTTGTGCTGACTCCCAATCACAATTTGCTGATTACAGAAATCGCCGCTGATGAAAAAGAGGAGATTCAAAAGATTCTTGATCGCTGTCATGTGCTAGCTCCTGACAAAATTGATTCGCTCGTTCGTTACTCCATGGCTTGTCCCGCTTTCCCCACTTGCGGACTAGCGATCGCTGAGTCAGAACGAGCTTTGCCGAGCGTATTAGCCAGAATCCGTAAGCTGTTAGTCCGTTTGGGCTTAGAACAGGAAACCTTTGTCACTCGCATGACAGGTTGCCCCAATGGTTGCGCCCGTCCTTATATGGCTGAACTTGCCTTCGTCGGTAGTGCTGCCGATGAATATCAGATTTGGTTGGGTGGAAGCTTTGACTCAACTAGGCTGGCTCAACCTTATGTGCAGCGGTTGCATATTAATAATCTTGAAAAAGGTTTAGAGCCGCTATTTGTTTATTTTAAAAATGAACGCACAGAAGGTGAAGGGTTTGGTGACTTTTGCGATCGCAAGGGCAATGAGGATTTACGAAAGTTTACTGAATCCTATGTACCAGAGATTGACGAAACTGAATCTAAAGGTAAACGGAAAGATGTCCGTCATCGGGTTACGCTTTCGACGAAGTCCTATGAACTGCTCAAAAAAGCTGTTGAAGAAAAGGGTGCTTCGATGAAGGATCTTGTCGAAACCGCTTTGGAGAAGTATTTGGAATAAGGAGATTTCTTGTAAAAAATCTTCCATCTTCTATACATAAGTCGGACTTACCCCCTTTAATTACCCCTTTGCAAGGGGGAAAACTAGAAATCTTGTTCCCTCCCATTTGCAAGGGGAGGGCTAGGGTGGGGTAAATTTTAAATCACCTAAGTAGACCTTGAATCAAAATTCAGTTCCATTATTAGAAGCGGCGCGGCGATATCTAGATATCGATCACGCGCCGTTTTATATGCCAGGTCATAAACGCGGTCAGGGTATTGATCGCGAATTTATGTCAATCATGGGTGAGAATATTTTTCGCCTCGATTTGCCAGAATTGCCTGATCTCGAAGAACCGATCGCAGAAGCCGAAGCCCTAGCTGCCGATGCTTACGGTAGCGATCGCGCATGGTTTCTGACCAACGGCTCTACTTGCGGCGTACAAGCGATGCTATTGGCAACATGTCAGCAGGGAGACAAAATTTTAATTGGGCGAAACTGTCACAAAGCTGCGATCGCAGGATTAGTTATTAATGGAGCTACTCCTGTTTATTTGCCAACTGACTATTTACCAGAATTTGATTTGGACTTGGGCGTGAGTCCTAAGACCTTAGAATTATTCCTGAACCTGCATCCTGACGCAAAAGCGGTGATGCTTGTTTGTCCCAATTATTTTGGCGTTTGCGGCGATCTACCCAAAATGGCAGCGATCGCCCATTCTTTTAATGTTCCTTTATTAGTTGATGCTGCTCACGGAGCACATTTAGGTTTTCATCCTGATCTACCAACTTCGGCTCTGCAAGCAGGAGTGGACTTAGTTGTGCAATCCACGCACAAGGTCGCGGGTAGTCTCACCCAGTCTTCAATTTTGCATCTGCAAGGCGATCGCATTGCTGCCGAACAAGTAGATCGCGCTTTGCAAATATTGCGATCGAGCAGTCCTAACCTATTGCTGATGATTTCTCTAGATGTGGCGCGGCGACAAATGGCAGTTAGTGGCAAAGAACTCTTAACTTACACATTGGGATTAGCTAAAGCAGCGCGATCGCAATTAAATCAAATTCCTAATTTGCGAACCTTTAGTCAAATAGAAGTTCCCACTCTTGACGATACTCGCCTTACAGTAATGACTGATTGCATAGGTATTACAGGCTTTGAAGCTGATGAATATTTACATTCTCAATTAGAAGTGATGGCGGAAATGCCCACCAGATCGCAATTAGTATTTAGTCTCAGCTTTGGTAATACTCAAACTGATATTGATCGGCTAGTTCATGGATTGCAAAGGCTTGTCAAGGAAAAAGGAAAAAGGAAAAAGGAAAAATTAATTACGAATTACGAATTACGAATTACTAATTATCAATCTAGATTGACTCCGCGTGAGGTGTATTTTGGGAAATGCGATCGCATTTCTATTGATAATGCGATCGGGAGAATTAGTGCTGAATCCCTTTGTCCTTATCCTCCAGGGATTCCTCTAGTTTGTATTGGTGAAGAAATTACGTTAGAAGTGGTGGATATGTTAAAAGCTATTTTGCGATCTGGTGGTGTTATTAATGGGGCAAGTGATGACAGTCTCCAAACAATTTTAGTTATATAGCAATGCAAGTTAACCCAAAAAAGAGAAAGGTGGCGCTTTGCGCCGCCTTTCTCTTTTTTGGGTTTATGTCCTACAATGGTGAGACTATCGTTCGGTTCCAACGGGTAACAGTCGTTGGAGGAAACGGGGAAAGTTTGGTGTAAACCCAGCGCTGTCCCGCAACTGTGATGAGATGCATCAATCTCTAAGTCAGGATGCCCGCCGATCGCAAAGAATCTCTTTTCGAGATTCGTAAACATGTTCCTTTTCATCTGCGAGGTATAGATGATAATTAGTTCACAAATTTTAGAAGTTTTACAATTGCTCCAGCTTTCACAAGCATTTTGCCAAGGCGATCGCATCAAGCAGACTAATAGGGAGTCCAATGCTGCGAGACCATAAAGAACGTTGGGGCATCTGTCGTTCTTGGCAACCTCAGTTTATTCGGGATAATTTTTTATTAATTGGATATCATGCCCTGAGGTGTGTTGCAATATCAGGTAAAGGGATTACAGTTTGTAATGTTGTACCACCTAATGCTGATTTCAAGCCGAGTTTTCACATTTGGCAATTTAGAACTCAGTTTATAGCAGCAGAATTTGCCGAGCCCTATTTACTGGAAATGGGTATCAGTTCACGACAGATTCCGTCACTAATACAGGCGATCGCCACGTATGATCCTCAGCAGGAGATCATTCTGGCAATGAATATCGATCAACAGACCGAAATTTACTGTCTCCAAAACCTGAAGATTTCTCCCTCAGAATGCTACAAACAAGTATGCGATCGCTGGGATGAATTCATGCCGCATGGGTTACCACCCGAATCATCACATCGTTTTATGAGAATCTAGGATGTGCAGCGTGTTGCGCCGCCCATCTTAGCCATACTGCTAGAGTTATTTACAAGAGTATTTTATTGAGTGGAAAATATAATTAAAAAATCAGACTTTGTGCTCACTCCTTACATGAAGAGCAACGATCTCTGGGCAACCTATCAAATCCTGAATACCGTTGTTCCCTATATCGCTTTATGGTTTTTAGCAGTTAAAGCTGCAGCAGTATCTTTTTGGTTCCTGCCACCGATCATCATTTTGATGACTCTTTTTTCATTGCGATGCTTCTCCCTAATGCATGATTGTGGACATTATTCACTTTTTACTTCCAAAAAAGTTAACAGAGTTGTTGGCTTCTTTTTGGGCGTGATTAATGCTATACCCCAATATCCATGGTCAAGAGGTCATGCTTACCACCACAAAACCAATGGTGATTGGGAACGATACCGTGGTGTTGCAGCATTTCTCTCTACTGAAGAATTTTCTAAGCTCAATGACACCGATCAAAAGCTTTATGCCGTAATGAGGCATCCATTAATGTCTTTTTTGGGAGGTTTTTTCTACCTTGCAATCAGACCAAGATATGCACTAATTGCAGGAAGCTATGATTTTATTGGTCATATATTTTCCAGTTTAAAGAAAGACCCTCGCATGGGTTTAGCGGCGATTATCTCTTCTCACAAATCTAGAAATTGGTATACGGGAGCGGAATTTATAGATTTGCTGCTCAATAATATTTGTGTAATCGGCAGTTGGATTTTCCTTAGCCATTTGCTTGGAGCAGGATTCTTTTTCAGTATTTACTCAATCAGTTTAACTTTTTCAGCAGCAATTTTTATTTGCGTGTTCTTTGTCCAGCATAACTTTGAAGATTCCTATGCTCATAAGACAGAAGGATGGGACTATCTCCTTGGAGCGCTTGACGGTAGCAGTTATTTAGAGTTGCCAACAGTTTTGAAGTGGTTTTCCGCAGATATCGGTTTTCATAATATCCATCATCTTTCTGAGAGAATTCCGAACTATAATCTCGAAGCTTGTCATAACGAAAATATTCATCTTCTCTCAAATGTCAAAACTCTAAGGCTCGGCGATATGCTTGGTTGTGCCAAGTTTGTGTTGTGGGATTCTGACGCAGGTAAACTAATTTCGATCGCTGACTTTCACCAAGCAAAATCTACAGCTCTAGATATAGAGCAAAGTCTTCTAAATCAAAATAAGCTGGAACAACTACTTGTCAAAAATGGTAAGGCTTAATCTTGATGAATTTATTTGTTACTACGTTGGAAGCTATCTCGGTAGTTGCGATCGCAGGAACTAGCCTTTATCTAGCTACAGCGCGTCGCTATCAATCTGCTGATTCTGTTGCTAACTCCTATGATCAATGGACAGAAGATGGCATTTTAGAGTTCTACTGGGGCGAACATATTCATTTAGGTCATTATTGCTCGCCGCCCCGTTCAAAGGATTTCTTGACCGCTAAATCTGATTTTGTCCATGAGATGGTGCGTTGGGGTGGCTTAGATCAGCTACCTGCTGGTACGACTGTCCTTGATGTAGGCTGTGGTATTGGTGGAAGCAGCCGCATTTTGGCGAAAGAATATGGCTTCTCGGTAACTGCTATTACGATTAGTCCTGAGCAGGTCAAACGTGCTCAGGAGCTGACCCCAAATGAGCTTGATCTAAAATTTCAGGTTGATGATGCGATGGCGATGTCATTTCCTGATGCAAGCTTTGATGTGGTTTGGTCAGTTGAAGCAGGCCCTCATATGCCCGACAAAGCCATTTTTGCAAAAGAGTTGATGCGCGTACTCAAGCCAAATGGGTTGCTGGTACTTGCGGATTGGAATCAGAGAGACGATCGCCAAGTGCCTCTCAATATTTGGGAGAAGCCTGTGATGAAGCAACTCCTTGATCAATGGTCACATCCTGAGTTCTCAAGCATTGAAGGCTTCTCTGAGCTTTTGGAAGCGACAGGTTTCGTCGATGGCAAGGTAACGACTTCTGATTGGACGGCAGAAACTCTTCCTTCATGGCTAGATTCAATCTGGCAAGGTGTAGCGCGTCCTAAAGGATTGATAAGTTTTGGCGTATCAGGATTTATTAAATCTGTAAGGGAAATACCCACGATTTTATTAATGCGTCTAGCTTTTGGGGCAGGACTTTGTCGTTTTGGCATGTTTAAAGCTGTGCGATCGCCTGTTAACGCAAAAACTCTTGCTGAGACACTTACTCATTAAAAGAGTTAATTTAGATTGAAAATTGTGCTGTCAATCATTTTAGTAAAAACGACGCAATGTCTGGGAATATTCACGCTGTAATATCGACACAATAATTCTCATTATAAAAATCGGTTTTTTGGAAGTCAGCCGTAGGCTGACTTTCAAAAAACCGATTTTGGTATTTCCAGCGCCTCTGGCGCTGGAAATACCAAAATCGGTTTCATAATGAGAATTGCTGAATATCTATGCTCAGATCTTGCAGCGCAATCACCTGCTATATAATCACTTTGTTAAGCATTGTTTACGAAACAATAAAACAATGCACCCTATAACGAAATTTTTATGGCTAAGTATATCTTTGTGACTGGCGGTGTTGTCTCTAGTATCGGGAAGGGCATCGTTGCCGCAAGTTTGGGACGATTACTTAAATCTAGGGATTATTCGATCGCAATTCTAAAACTCGATCCCTATATCAATGTTGACCCAGGAACGATGAGTCCGTTTCAGCATGGAGAGGTTTTTGTTACCGAAGATGGCGCAGAGACGGATTTAGACTTGGGGCATTATGAACGCTTTACTGATACATCAATGTCAAAACTCAGTAATGTCACCACAGGCGCAATTTATCAAGGTGTGATCAATAAAGAACGGCGCGGCGACTATCAGGGCGGCACGGTGCAGGTGATCCCCCATATTACTAATGAAATTAAAGAACGCATTCATCGCGTCGCCAAAAACGGCAATCCTGATGTTGTGATCGTAGAAATTGGCGGCACGGTAGGCGATATCGAATCACTGCCATTTATCGAAGCAATTCGTCAGTTTCGGAAGGATGTGGGACGGCAAAACGTTGTCTATATGCATGTTACCCTAATGCCTTGGATTGCCTCCGCAGGGGAGATGAAAACCAAGCCTACACAACACTCGGTTAAAGAATTACAATCCGTAGGGATTCAGCCTGACATTTTAGTTTGTCGTAGCGATCGCCCTCTACCACAAAATATCAAGGATAAAGTCTCAGAATTTTGTAACGTGCTGCCTGAATGTGTAATGACAGGACAGGATGTAAAAAGCATTTATGAAGTGCCATTAGCGATGGAGCGTGAAGGACTTGCTGAGCAAGTACTGCGCCTGCTAGGTATGCAACAACGTCAGCCCGATCTTCGTAGTTGGCAAACCCTTGTCGAGCGTCTCTATCGCTCTGAGCATCAAGTAGAAGTCGCGATCGTTGGTAAATATGTACGACTAACTGATGCCTATCTCTCGGTGATCGAAGCTCTAAAACATGGTGCGATCGCCGTTAATAGCAATGTAAATTTGCGATGGATTAACTCTGAAGACATTGAAGCATACGGCGCAGAGAAATTCCTAAAGGATGTCCATGCGATCGTTGTACCTGGAGGATTTGGTCATCGAGGTGTCGATGGTAAAGTTGCTGCTGTGCAATATGCCCGCGATCACCAAATCCCATTTTTAGGTTTATGTTTAGGAATGCAATGCGCAGTCATAGACTGGGCTAGAAATGTTGGCAAACTCAGCGATGCAAATAGCGCCGAGTTTGCGCCAGACTCCACAAATCCTGTGATTCACCTCTTACCTGAACAGCAAGATGTGGTTAACCTTGGCGGCACGATGCGCTTGGGGCTGTATGCTTGCCGTCTTGCTCCAAATAGCCTAGTTCATAAGCTTTATAACGAGTCAGTGATTTACGAGCGCCATCGCCATCGCTATGAATTTAATAATGCTTATCGATCGCAATTTATTGATTCGGGTTATGTGATCAGTGGTACTTCTCCTGATGGGCGACTAGTGGAAGCGATCGAACTTCCGAGCCATCCTTATTTTATTGCCACTCAATTCCATCCTGAGTTCCAATCTCGCCCTAGTAGTCCTCATCCACTTTTCCAAGGTTTAATTAAGGCAGCCTTAGATTTGCAAAAACAGCGTCTTGCCAATGGCTCTGAGCTAGAGAGTTCCGCAATTCTTGAACAACTTAATGAGCAACAGCAAGAGTTCGCTTCTGCGACATCTGTTTAATCAATTTCTTGGTTGCATTCAATTGCTGGCGTAGGGGCAGGTTTTGGAATAAATCTATGGCTAAACCGTTGACTTGTAGCTAAACCTGCCCCTACAGGATTTTTTCTTATGGGAATATCTTCAGGATATTCTCAGCAATGAAATTACCTCTTGGTTTTTATTTCGAGGATTTTAACTATGGATGCAGAACTTACTTCTCAAGATATCTTGCGCCGCTATGCAAAGGGCGATCGCGACTTTAGTGGGCTTAATCTCAATGGCATCAAACTCAGTGGGGCGAACCTCAGTCGCACTGATTGGCTGGATGTTAACCTCTCCAAAGCCTATCTCAATAGTACCGTCTTGACCTTTTCTTGTTTGACAAGGGCAAATATGCGCGGAGCCTTGATGGTTGGTGCGAATCTCTGTGGTGCGAATCTCAATCAAGCGAGCATGAGTAATGTCAATTTATCCAATGCTGATTTGCATGGAGCCAGTCTGCAAGGAGCAACTCTCTTTGGCGCAAATCTCAGTCTAGCCAATTTGATGGATGCTAACTTAATTGACGCGGATATGCGAACAGTTAACTTGAGTGGCGCGAACCTTGTCGGAGCTTGTATGAAAGGCGCAAATCTCAGACAAGAAAGAGCGATCGGTGATCAACATGAAATTGATGCTGGCAAAAAGAAACGCAGCACAGCTAGTCTAACGGGTGCAAATCTGTCTGGTGCTGACCTGCGTGGAGCAAATCTATCTGGTGCAGATCTACATAAAGCCGACCTGCGCGGCGCAAATTTACAAGAAGCAACTCTAAGTGGTGCAAACCTTAGTGAAGCGAAGTTAAATAATGCCAATATGCAAGGCGTATTTCTCTCTGAAGCGAATCTCAGTTGTGCAACGCTTTCAGGTGCAATTTTAAATAATGCCAAACTGGAAAGAGCGATTTTAATCGATGCAGACTTTAATGGAGTTTCACTAAGAAGCGCGATTATGGCGGATGTTAAGGCGAGTCGGGTGCAGATGCAAGGTACAGATCTCACAGATGTCAAATTGACTCGTGC
>JANNDZ010000759.1:0-13592 GCA_031378395.1 Pseudanabaena sp. OTE_75_metabat_487_sub | reverse complement strand
GGATTATGTAGGTAGAAATTGCCGAATATTGGGATTTAGACTCAATTTATAGCAATCCTAAATGGTTTGAGAGACTGCCTCTTTGGGGTACTCTCTCAAACCATTTAATTTCACAAATGAATCAGGATCGTTGTATAACTTTTATGTAACTTGTAAGTAACATACTGCTAACTATTTAGTGATGACAAGTAAGAAGAAAAATATAAGAATTGAAGTTTAAAGTTACTCTACCTTATTAGAGGATAAAAATTTAGACAGAGTAACTCTAGTCAATTTCTTCTATGGAAATTTGATTTGATACATTCGCCGAGACTCGAAACAATCATCAATGAATAGCCCCAGTTAATTCCTTTTATGAAAATCCTATTTGACAAGCCTTTTGTAGCCTCATCTGATTTTATCTCTGCTGCTCATCATTTAGAGAATAAACACCAATCACCAATCACTAAATTCAGTAGATTAATTAAGTGGGTGTTAGATAGAGTAGTTGCCGCGATCGCAATACTACTCTTCTCTCCTCTACTGCTAATAGCAGCTATCTCCATTTATATTCGTATGGGGAGTCCTATTATTTTTACCCAACCACGCCCTGGTAAAAACGGCGATATTTTTACGTTTTACAAGTTTCGCACTATGACTAATGATCGCGATGCTAAAGGCAATCTTCTACCCGATCTCCAAAGGGTATCAGCGATCGGTAAATTTCTGCGATTAACCAGTTTAGACGAACTTCCTCAACTTTGGAACGTACTTAAAGGTGACATGAGTTTTGTTGGTCCGCGTCCTCTCCTAGTTGAGTACCTAGAACGCTATAGCTCTGAGCAATCACGCCGTCACAATGTTTTTCCAGGTATTACAGGTTGGGCACAAATCAACGGTCGCAATAGCATTTCTTGGACGGAAAAATTTAAATTGGATATTGGGTATGTAGATAATTGGAGTCTATGGCTCGATCTAAAAATTCTTTTTATAACTTTCCAGAAAGTTATAAAAAAAGATGGCGTTAATAAATCTGAACAGGAAACTATGGAAATCTTTAGCGGAGATGAGTAACCCTAAAAACGATTTTAATTTATGCAGAAAAAAGTTGTGTTAACTAATGACATTCTGTATAATTTGGGAAATAAAAAAGTGAAGAAATTGAAAACAGTAATATTTGGAGCTGGAAGCTGGGCAAGTTATGTATCATACGTTCTATCACATGATAGTGCGTATGAAGTTTGTGCATTTTGTGTTGAAAAAGATAATAAGAATCAAGAAATTCAAAATCATGAAGGTTTACCCATTATTGATTTCGATGATTTGAATAAAATCTTTCCACCAGATGAATACCAGCTTTTCATTTCCGTTGGCAATAACTGGGTAAGGGAAAGAGTTTATAAAATTGCAAAGTCTAATGGTTACTCATTTATAAGTTATGTGTCATCAAAAGCGATTGTTTATAAAGATTTAGAATATGGAGAAAATGTCTTTATAAGTGAGGGGTCAGTAATCCAACCATTTGTCTCTATTGGTGATAACACAACTCTCATAGATGCAAAGATTGGACATCATTCACAAATTGGGAATAACGCACTTTTAAGCTCTTGTTCTTTGGGAGGAAACGTAAAAATTGGAGACAATTCTTTTTTAGGTATGAATTCGACTATTAAACAAAATGTCAGTGTTGGTCGAAACAACATAATTGGCATGGGAAGCAACATTACTAAAAATACGGATGATGATGAGGTGTATGCTGAAAAAGCAACAATCAAAAGAACTATATCTTCCGAAAAAATCAGAGATAAATACTTAGGGTCTTAGAAAAAGCATAAATACTTTATTAATTTAATCTCTATTAGTGATTTCTTTATATATTTTATCGTGTCTTTCTAGTACATTTTGCATGTTGAATTCACGATCCACATAAGCTAGCCCAGATTCTCCCATCTGTTTACGCAAATCAGGAGCTTCTAGTAGTAATAAGATTGATTGAGCAAAATCTTCTGGATCGTCTACTGTTGCTAACAGTCCCGTTTTACCTTCACTAATTACATCGGTTACTGGTGAAATTCGGCTTCCAACTACAGGACATTGCAATACCATTGCTTCTAGATACACCAACCCAAATCCTTCAAACCGTGTAGACAAGGCAAACACATCTAGACTAGACATTAACTGCATAACTTGCTCAGTATTTAAAAAGCCTACAAATTTCACCTTCTCTGATATTCTTAACGAATGTGTTAATTCTTCTAACTCAGGACGTAACGATCCAGAACCAGCGATAAGAAAAGTCACAGATGGATATTTCTGTAGAACGAGTGCAGCCGATCGAATAAATGTATCCATTCCTTTTTGATAAACTAGCCGTCCCACGCTTCCAACTAGCATGTCAGTTTGAGGAATAGCATACTGTTCTCTTACTTGAGTTGGATCTGCATGAAAATTTTTGAATTGAGGAATAGAATCAAAACTGACACCGACAAGGACAAGTTTAGTATCATCTTTTAACTTATAACGAATCGCTTCTTTTCGAGTAAAATCAGACACAAATAGCAAAATATCGCAAAAATGCGCAGCTATTCTTTCCAACGAAATATAAAAATCCCGTTTCAGTCCAGAACTATATCTTTGGAATTCAAAACCGTGCACTGTATGGATAATGTTTGGACATCCAGCAACCTTAGCCGCCAAACGACCAATGAAACCCGCCTTAGATGTATGGGTATGAACAAGATCGTAGTTTTTAGTACGAATAAGTCTTGTCAAGAGCCAACAAGCCTTCAAATCTTTAAAGAGTGATATTTCTCTATCAAAAGGAATTTCGTGAACAGTAAATCCTGCCTCACATAACTTATCAACTGCGGAGGGAGCATCTACAAAGCTCTCAAACGAAAAGGCAAAAGAGATGTCATGACCTTTATCCCGTTCATACTTCGCAATAGACAGCAAAAAAGCATTGGCAGTAGCAGATGTAGTACAAACAAATAGCATTCGCATTGTTATATGACCTTTTCGGTATATTAATATTGCTGTTCAATCCAAGACTCTGTTTTCTCTCGCACATAGCTATAAAATGTGAGCCTCTGTTGTCGAAGAACTGCATCAGCATACTTTCTGGCTTTCTCCAAATTGCGAACTGACATTTGTGTCATGCGTTCTGGGTTAGCGATTACTTCGCGGATTTTAGCGGACAAGGCTTCTACGTCACCAGGTGGTACTAAATCTTCTTCTAGCAAGAGTTCTGGGAAGCCTCCCACTGTTGAACCAATACAAGGTAGTCCTCTCGCCATTGCTTCTACCATTGCCCTAGGCAATCCTTCTTGATGGGAAGGTAAAACGAAAAGATCTGCTTGATCTAACTGCGCCCTTACTACTTCTCCAGACTTTAATTGCCCCAAAAAAGTTACTCTTTCACCTATTCCCAATGACCTAGCTTGTGATTCTAGTTCATTTCTGTACTGACCATTACCTATCATAGTTAGCTGGACATCTAATCCTTCATGCATACAAACTGCAACAGCCTTAATCAAAACATCAGGTGCTTTATAAAGTTGAGCCATTGTTCCCACAAAAATCAGAGTAAAAGAGGTTGTCTTTTCTTGGTAGCAACGGGGCTGAAAAACGAAGGTTTCTTCACCCAATTCCACATCTGATACTCCTATCGAAAAATTTGGGCAAGGATAGCGATTTTGTAGTGCTTCTTGAGTCACATAAGCAGCGGCAGATGCCTCAAGACACTGACCGCGCAACCGACGAGGGGAATACCAACGTAAAAAAGGACGAATAGGACTCTTGATAGAATTGGGCGCAAAAACATCATAAGGATCGGCTACCACTTCTACAGCATAAGGATGACCTGTTTGCACTAACATTGGTTGAATGCAAGAAGCGATCGCACCAGCTACCCTGAGAATTACAGCATCTCTATTCCCTACTGAATTTCTGGCTGCTTGCTGAATAGATTGGAATTTGAGAAGATATTGCCAAGAACCTATATAGTGAGGGATTGAAAAACACGAAACGCCCTGTCCCTCGACTTTTTGCCAGTCTGAGGGGACATCTGAGACATCTTTGACACGTGCGACAATGCAGACATGATCAAATACATCAAGATATCTCTTCCAAAACGAATAAGCAAAACCTACAAGAGTCCAAATTACACCGTCTGGAGTGCGTTCAAAGCGAGCTTCCAAAGCTACAACAACTTTCATCTTTATTTTTTTGATTCACCTATATTTATCCTCACTCAGTTTATCCCATATTCAGCAAATGTTTTTTAAGAATCAGCATTTACTAGAAAATCCATACAAATCAAGTGCTTTGGGATTAATTGTTTTTTTGAGACTTATATAATAAGAATTGGTTCCAAGTAAAATCACTCTATCGAGAATACAATCTTTGAAACCATCATTCTTTCATTGTGAATATTTTTTGCCCAGCGTACCTTCTGAAATGCTAAAATAACGGTTAAACCTACAAACTATTTTGGATTGCTATAGAGTCTCAAAAAAGTGTTAATTAAAAGCTTGCTACTTTTTCTAGGAGCCACATCTTTAGGGATTCTATCACTTCTTAAAGTTTTAGATACAATCAATGTGCATGAGCAACCTGTTGTAGTTTCTGGAAACTTACAACAATCTATACTAAGTGATGAAATGTCTCTGGTGGCATACGGAAAATCATCCAAGCTAAGAGACAATGCTCAAATACTGCAAACATCTCTGAATGTAAACGCTAAAACTCTCGCCCAATCTGCCGATTTAGCAGAGAGTATTTCGTTTTCTGTCAAAGATTTTGGAGCTGTTGGTAATGGCATCATAGATGACACCAAAGCTATTCAAAAAACAATTGACGCTGTTGAGGCATCGGGGGGGGGAGTTGTTTTTTTCCCCGCAGGCACTTACAAAGTCAGCATTAACCCCGCCACATCACAAGCTATTGTGATTAGGAGGAAATTAATTCTGAAAGGGTCTGGGCATAAAAACAGTATCATCAAGTTAGACGATCGCCAAGGGAACTATGACTCAATTTTAGCTGGGCAAACGGTCAGCTCCGATCTATCTGATTTTGCCATGTATGATCTAACAATTGATGGTAATTCTAGCAACAACCCAGTAATAGCCGAACCAGATATAAATGGTAATGAAAAAAGATACTCACTTCGCATCTTTGTAGGAAAAAGAATTCGTATAGAAGGGTGTAGATTTACCAATCAAAATAATGTCAATACCGTTACCGTCAACGGCGAAGAATCTGTCTCAGATGTAGCGATTAAAAACAATATTTTTGAATTAATTGGTGGAGGTAGTATAGATTACGATCATTCAACTATTTACACTCATGGCAAAAGGATTGAGATATCCAATAACTTCTTCTATTCAAGGGATGGAGCTGGTACTAATGTCGCAAGAACGGCAATAGAGATACATGGAGATGACCATACTGTTAAAGAGAATGTCATTGATGGCTTCACCAATGGAATAAATATTACAGGTTATGCAAAAAGTTCTAATAATCAGAGCATTACCGACAATACAATTAAAGAAGCGTACACTGGCATCACAATCTGGTCATATTTTAGTAATGGCAATACAGTGAATCCCGCTCTTTCTAATTGCATGATTGCCAACAATACAATTACCTTGAATGTCAACGCTTGGCGTAAGTTGTGGGGGTATACCAGCAGTACTGGTATTTGGTTGATGCCAAGATCTGATGCCCCAATTCAGAATCTAAATATCGTTGACAACCAAATTACGTTTACAAATTTTGGAGGGGAGGGTAATGTTAAAGATAATCTTGCAAATGGGATAAATTTATGGAGGTATTCATCTCCAAACGTAGTTACTGAAAATATCCGTATCTCAAGAAATAAAATAATAAATCCTCTGGCAGCTGGTATTTATATCTCAATGCCAATCAAAAATGGTGAAATATTACAAAATGTAATTGTCAATCCAGGACAAAGTAAGGGTTCTTTTCATGACGCTTACAGAGCAGCTATTATTGCTGACGGAATCTTCAATAATGTTAAGATTAATGATAATTTACTGGTTGACAATCAGAAAGTTAATACCATGAAAGCAGGTATCCTTTGGTCTATTAATTGTGAGGCTCAATGTGAAGTTAAAGGAAACGTTCTAAATGTAGCTAGTGGCGTAAAACTAACAGACTTTCATTCTGTACCACGTATTCGTTAATTCCAGCTCAATATTTTATAGCTACATCCACCGTAAGCCAATAATTTTTTTATTGGAAATTTATGTGGATTGTTTTTTTTGCAAACTGAAATATTTTGCACACAAATAGGGAATAAGAGAATACCAGATGAATGGGCGAAAAACCATTTCAGATCCTCCTCGAGCGTAAAATAAGAAAAACGAAACAAATACTGCCATGACTGCCATTTTTGCTGGATCTTTATCTTGCATTGCCCAAACTATAGCTTTGCCATAAAGAAATCCAATTCCACCTAAAACAAAAATTCCCGCCCAGCCAAAGTTGAGATACGCTTCTGCAATAAAAGAGAATCCAAAACTTCCTCCCCTGTCCGCAAATAGCGGATCGATTTCTTGTACTAGCCAAAAGTCTGGAATATCAAAGCCTGAAAAAGTTAAAGCTGGATGACGACCCTGAGCAAACACATTGGGAATTAAGACTAAAATCCCGACTAAGTAAGTCATGCCCAATGCAAAGGGTCGCACATTAGGGACAAGTTGCATTGTCCATCCCACCGTAGTTAAGCTGCCTCCCATCTCTGAAATTGATGCGATGAGAGGATTGTCAATATCAGACAAACTCTTAATTAAGAATTCAATTGATAGCTCTGATTGGCTGTTTCTAATAGCCCCTACTAGAGGGAAAACAACAACGAGCATAAGTAATGCAACTATCAAAAAAAGTACTTTTGGTAATGGTTTAACAGTCATGTTCCATAACCATAACATCGACAATAATGGCATTATTGCCGCTCCCCGTGAACCCACAAAAAACCTTGAACATGTATAGAACAAAATAAATACTACTGCAAATCGACGTGAGTAAGGCTTGCCTTGTCCGCCAGCTATGACAAAGAATGCACCTGGAAAAATTAAACTGGCTATTAAAGATGCAGATGCTGCTACTCCAGTTATTTGAGCTTGTTGATAAAGAGCCGCATAACCTTCACTTAGAAAAACACGGATGGTATCAGCAATAATTACAAGGGTTGGAATAATTGATATATATAGTAGTATTTGACCAACTTTAAAAAGAATATGTATGGGAATTTTATTAGATAGATTATCATTTAAAACCTTCAGAGAAGTCTTGTTACTAGCAAAGATTACACTAAGAATTGCACCAAAGTGCATGGAGAATAATCCCAAAAGTGCAAAATATACAATGAACAAAGACTGTTCAGGAGAAAATAAATCTTTGAGAAATCCATCTCTGTTCATGTGAAAAATTTCAAGAATAACCTGTCCACCATTAAATAAAATGGCTGAAGTTAGAAAAATTGTATAAGGATCGATCACTCGCTTAGTTATGAGATACCAAGATAGGAAAAACCAGATTACAAAGGCTAAAAAAAACTTGCAAGTTATTTGAAATAATACTTCTATTGGTACTAGAAACCCAAATGGATCATTAGCGTATAAGAGACCGCAGGCAATTAAGCTAATGAGAAGATGGAATTGTATCAAAAGAACAATCCATCTCTTGCTATCCTCTGATTTCTGGATTTGTGTTCTATCCACCTATATAGACCTTTTCAAGCGCTTTTACACAAGACACGATGTCAAATGCACTGTTTTCTATTTTGGATAGCCATTCTGATGAGGAACGATTGGGGGCAGACATGTGTAGCTCAAGAACTTCATTAGCCCAAGTAGATGCGTTCTTAGACAAGCTAACTCGACGAATTAGTGGTTTAGCAATATCAACTTCTTGAGTAATGATATCGGACAATACAAAAGGCAGTCCAGATGCTTGAGCTTCTATACCCACTACTGGCAGCCCTTCGTAAAAAGATGGCAAAATAAATACATTCATGACTTCTTTCATCAATTGAGGGACATCAGATCTACCTCCTGCAAAGATTACATGATTTTTTATACCCATTTTTAA
The DNA here is from genome assembly GCA_031378395.1 of Pseudanabaena sp. OTE_75_metabat_487_sub. GTDB lineage: Bacteria > Cyanobacteriota > Cyanobacteriia > Pseudanabaenales > Pseudanabaenaceae > Pseudanabaena. The sequence goes on along the minus strand of JANNDZ010000759.1, from coordinate 5,498 downwards.
AGCTTGTTCTTCTATACTGGGGCGCAATAGTCCTTCACCTACTAATAAAAGGTACGTTTGAGGCTCTTGTTTGAGAATTTCCTCAAAAATCTCTAGAAGAAACTGATGGTTTTTTTGTTCTTGAAAGCGTCCAACATGACCGAGGACAAATGCTTTTTCAGGTATACCAAGCTCTTTTCGAGCTTTAAGGGGCGTAGTGATAATTTCTCGAAACGGATTTAGGTCGATACCGCAATAAAAAATTTGCCATCGAGGGTCGTTTTTCCAGTTTTGACCAAATAAATCTTTACTAGCAACACAACTGCATCCTAGCCCAATCGTGGCATGTTTAGAAATTAAAAATTTCATTAGCGCTAAGTAAAAGCGGCGACCCCATCCAGACTTAGTTTCGAGGGGTGAAGAATCAAGATGGCTATGAGCAATCCGAATGGGAATGCCAAGTTTATGTGCCAAGAAAAGAGTATAGCCACTATAGTGATGAACGTGGCTGTGAATAATGTCATAGGGATTTTGTTCAGTTAAAATGCGCTTAAGGTTGTGCGCGTAAGCCCAAGGTCTCGACTTACTAATCAAACAAGGAATAACTTGGCTGCCCAAAGAACGAATTTCATCATCGTAGGCACAGACTTTTTCAGTATGAACTAGAAAGTCCATCTGAAAGCGATCGCGATCAATATGGCGCAGAATATGCATGAGCCATGTCTCAATTCCACCACGATTCATGCCTCCAACTATATGGAGAATACGTCTAGAATTTTGCGGTGCGATCTCCATAGTTTTTATTCCTTACTCTGCAACTGTATGGTTTATGATTTTAGACTTAGGAGAAATGTTTTTACATATTGTTAATTCACCAAGTTGTGATAGCTCGTAGTTGTACATCGACAAGGCTTCAAAGAATACTTGTTCGCATTGTTCCCCATGAAGTTCAATAGCGATATTCTTAACATGCTGAAGCCAATTTTCATAATTCTCAGAAAAAATTATGGTTTCTGCTCCTTCTATATCAATTTTTAGTAAATCAATACTGCTCCACTCTGAATCACTTAATAAGTGGCTGATATCGATAGAATAAATATCTGGTTGGTCTGCCTCTTGGCATTCTTTCACTTGGATTGCACATTCTCCGCGACCATCATCATTACAAACTGTTAATCCAGTTTTATGAGACCAAACTGCTGAATTAATCGCTAAAAACCTCTCTTTGTAAAAGGATAAATTTTTCTCGCAAACCTTGAAATTTTCATGGTCTGGCTCAACAGCAATAACACGAGCATTGGGATATTTATTTAGAAAGTATACTGATGAGTACCCAACATTTGCTCCACAGTCTATTATGAATTTAGGCTCTTCTAAATCTTCCAAACAGGAGTAGCCTTGATTAATGAAAATCTGATAAAATATCCCCGAATCATCTGAATCGTATCGCAACCAAAGAGGATATTTATACGCTTGTAAATTCAAATTTATATATCTTTTTTTTAGATTAATTCCTAATTTCGACAGAATTGAGAGCAAGAGACTTGGCAAAGGTTTAAATGTTATTACTCCCCATAAGCCTGTTAAAGCGAACATCTTTTGAAATGTATTTATTCTGTGAAAAATGGCTGTTGATAAGTTCATATGTGCTATCTCCATTATCTTAAAGGATATTTTTCTAGTTGTCTAAGTGCAAAAATAATTACTCCAAAGCTCAAAACTGCTTGAACAATTGCCACAATCATGATTGATATTGCTGCCCCATATAGACCCATGCTAGGAATCAGCCAGATGCAGAATATGGCTGAAGTGGATGTAACTACTAAGAACAAAGGCATTTGAACAGAAAAGCATCTAGCAGCAGTCATTCCATAACCAAGAAATGAAGATAAATTACTAATTAAGGCTGTCACCATGAGCAACACAAGTACATCTAGATATTTAGCATATTCAGGTTTATAAAAAATATTTAAAATCTCTTTACCGAAGATTAAGACGACGAGAATACCTAGTACACCCATAATAAAACCGATAACAACAAATTTGATTAGGAGGACACAAAAATCTTTACCATTACCTGCGGCATAATATTGAGCTAGTCGTTGGCTAGCTGACTGTCCTAAAGCATTTACTACCATATCTGTTGCCACTATCAAATAGGATATAGCAGCAAAGAAGCCTAGTTCTCTTTCTCCTAGGTACCGCTCGATAAAGTAGCGCGGAATATTTGTATTTAAAGAGATCAACATCATCACAAATCCCAATGGTAAGGTTAGCCATACTAGTTTTCTTAGTTTTTCCCACTGCCATTGAGGTTTGATTAATGTCCAACCCATTGGTTTAGATGTAATCTCCAATGATTTCTGGGAATCATGAAGTATTAATACCCCACTGCGAATATCATAACTAGCTAAAACTATTGTCCAAGCAATCAGCAATCCTAATGATCCCCATAAAACACTATGAGTAAGGTATACCCCAATACTAAGGAAGAATAATGATAAAAGTCCTTTAATCATTACTGAAATTGCAAGGCGATCCATGCGTTCGTGCTGCTGGATCAATCCATAAAATACATCGCTAATAGATTCGACTGCTTTAGCTAAACCAATTATGATCACAACTAAGCAAGTCTCCCAACGATAACCTGCCGATAAAGCAATGCTTACAATAGCTATAACCGCAAAACTAGTTGTTAGCAGCCTTAGGCTCAAATAATCACCAAACAGGTATTCCTGTTTGACATCTGTGAACTGTACCGCCCGCAAGTGTAAGTTGCTAAACATAATTACTGGTGCTGTTACTGCTAGCCCCAAGATAAACTGTCCCACCATTTCTGGACTACCTAGTTTTGCAAGTACCATCAGCATTCCCCACTGGGAAGCTGCATAAACTATGTTGCCGACCAAAGTCCAAGAAAAATTGGTACGCAAAGTTAAAGGTTTGAATTTCTTTATTTTTTTGCGAGCAATATTACTCATATTCACTTTTTTATTTACAAATACCTTCTACGAAATTAGTGTTAATATTCGCATCTCAATGATAACAATTTAAATTTGAGTTTGGCGACCGCCATTTATAGCATAATCTGTGTAGCGACAATATTGGTATTTCACAACTTTTGTATTTCACCATAAGCATCTCGGCATAATTAAAAAATCAAAGTCAAAATCTATACTGTCCGCACAGTGGGCAGTATAGATTTTATGGTTCTATATTTACATTATGTCTAGCTACATACTCATTGTAGAAACAATACAGAAAATGGCGCTAGTATTTTGCTCGTTGCTTCAGTTAGCGTAAATGTAATAACTTTTGAATGTATCAAGTAGCAAAATACTTCCTCTTCCTAATAGCTAAAGTTAAGTTAATATGCAGATTTACAATCCTCCATTATCTTTCTATAAGTTCAATAAGATTATTAAGCATCAATGGAAACCGATTGCCTCGGTATTTTTTACAGTTGTTAGTATTAGTGTACTAGTTGCATTCTTGCTGAAGGATGTATACAGTGCCGAGGGTAAGCTATCTTTTCGTCGTATAGCAACGACACCTAACTTAACTGGTTTGGGGAAAGAAGCGGGAGAAATTAGTTCTTTACGAGAACAGAGTTCACCTATAGATACAGAACTTGAGATTATTCGCTCTGAGCCGATCTTAAACAGAACGATTACTTCACTAGACCTTAAAGATACTAAGGGTAATATGCTATCTCTAAAAGATTTTACAAAGCGATTCAAGATCCTGGCTATCAAAGGAACAGACATTGTTAAGCTAAATTATGAAGATTCAGACCCAAAAGTTGCGGCAGCAGTAATTAATACTCTAATGAGTATCTATATAGAAGAAAATATTAATAAGTACCGTTCGATTACATCCACTGCTCTTCAGTTCATTGAGGAACAAATTCCTGCTGCGGAAGAAAAAGTTAAGCAAGCTGAATTGGTATTGCGTCAATTTCGAGACCTGAATAAAGTTGTTTCGCTTGAACAAGAACAAAAAGACTCTGTTCAGTTTCTTTTAGCACTTCAGAATCAATTCAATAGCGTACAGTCTCAACTGTCTGATACTGAAGCTCAACTAAAAGTAGTTCAAAATCAGTTGGGTATCGATCCTGAAAAAGCTCTTACAATTACGACAGCCGTCCAATCAAGAGGTGTACAGGATTTGCTGTCAGAGAAGCAAGCCTTAGAGTCCCAATTAGTCAATGAAAGTACGCGATATCAGAATTCTCATCCATTAATTCAAAGTCTACGTAATCGAATTAATGCTTTAGATAATTTACTTCGCGAAAGGATTGCTACTGTAAACCAAAAAGGATCTGAATCAACTTCAAATACTCCTCAAATTGGTGCACTTCAGCAAGATCTTACATCTCAAATTATTCAGTTGAAAGCTAAAAGAACAGGTTTGATTGGTCAGCTTCAAAGTATACGTAATTCAGAAGAACAAAAAACTCAAAGGGTTGATACTTTACCCAGATTAGAACAAAAGCAAAGGCAGCTTATTAAATATTTAGAAGTGACACAATCAACTTACTCGCAGTTGTTGAAAAAGAAAGAAGACTTACAGATTGCCGAAACGCAAAGTACTGGGAATGCTCAAATTGTTGCTCCTGCTCTGGTTCCTCAAGAACCTGCAGGAATAGTTAAATTACTGATTGTGACAATAAGTTCTATTTTAGGAAGTTTACTTGCGATCGCATTAGGATACATATTAGACTCAGCAGACAGATCGCTCCGTACGGTTGAAGATGTTATGCAAGTTTATAATTTCCCTATACTTGGAGAAATTCCTTTAAAAGATAATCTTCAAGTGATTCAGGTTGCTGTTGGGAATGGTCTATTGAAAGGTAATGCCAATCTGTCAGAACAAGATCAAAATTCTTTAATGCATGAGCTATCCCAGATCCTTGGACTAAATTTAAAAGTCTTGAATATTAAGAAGTCGATCAAAGTAATTACAGTAACGAGTGTAGAAGATGGAGAGGGAAAATCGACGATCGCAGCATATCTGGCTGCTTCGCTAGCACAACTTGGAGAAAAAGTTATGCTAGTTGATGCGAATCTTCATTCACCTTCTCAGCATCGTTGTTGGTATCATTTGGGGCTGAGTGATGTGTTACTGAAGGATGTAGAACTTGATTTGGCAGTTATGAAGAGTATGCCAAATCTATCGTTGCTATCTTCTGGCACTTTATCCCCATCACATCCACTAGCAATTTTAGATACGTCTAGGATGGAATCAATAATGCGTAATTTATCTAGCACGTATGATTATGTCATTCTCGATACACCAGCAATTCGTTCTAATCCCGATGCCTTATTTCTGAATAAGTTTAGTGATGGTATGCTATTAGTGGTGCGCCCAAATGTCTCTACGCTTGACAGCGTAGATTATTTAAAAGAAATTTTAGCTCAGTCTGAACAAACTGTGTTTGCACAGGTGGTCAATGGTTGAGAATAGATAGTTAAAGCCGTCTTAAGTAGGGTAGTTAGGAATGAAAATTAAATAACATG